>JAICPK010000118.1 GCA_025929855.1 Nitrososphaera sp. | reverse complement strand
TTTGCCTCGCCAGTGAACTTGTTCTTTCGGGTCTTAAAAGTATCAAATATGGCAATGGTTGACTTTTTCACTTGCAAGCAAGCACCATCCGCAAGGCTAATTTTTAGAGCAGTCTGTTAATATTTTAATTTGTTGTTTTTTAGATTAAATTTCAAAAGGCATACCATATAATATACATAAACGTACACCTCCTCCAAATAAACTCCTCATATTTTTTAGAAAATTATCTTAGTCTTTAACCTATTTTGCGCATTTAATTATGAATTTTATATTGAAGGTAAAGATCTTTGAATCTTTTTATTGATGCATAGCCGTGCTTATGCAGTGGCAACAAGGGGCAAGATAATCGTAATAGAAGGTACCGACAAGGCTGGCAAGGGTAGCCAGTCTCGCATGCTTGCAGAGACCCTAAAGGCTTCAGGCAAGGTTTGTGTTATTCTGGACTTCCCGGATTACACGACATCAGTTGGGATGGAAATAAAAGCGTTCCTTGAGGGTAAGCGTGATTACCTCCCAGAGGTCGAGCACCTGCTGTTCTCAGCAAATAGATGGGAAAAAAAGAAAGAGATCGAGAGCATGCTCGAAAATGGCACAATTATAGTCATGAATCGTTATTGGCAGTCAAACCTTGTCTACGGCGTAGCAAATGGCATGGACACCAATTGGCTTCTTGGACTTGACAAGGGTCTGCCAAAGGAAGATATTGTGCTTGTTATTCTGGTCAACCCAAGCATATCTGCCAAACGCGCAGAAACCCAGGATATGTTTGAGTCTGATTCTCAGCTGGCGGCAAAAGCCTATAGGAACTACCTAAAGTTTGCAAAGCAGTACAGATGGAAGGTCGTCGATGGCTCAAAGAGCAAGGAGCAGGTTCACCAAGAAGTAACAAAGATAATAAGGAAAGAGCTTAAAGTTTAAGTCCTGTTAGCTTGTGATACAAAACAAGCAATCAATATGGACTTCGCAGGAGAAATAACAGATCCTGTCCATAAGTACATCAGATTCTCGCAGGTTGAAAAACAACTGATCGACAGCCCTGCTTTTCAGCGCTTGCGGAGGATAAGACAGCTGGCTGGTGCACATCTGGTGTATCCTAGCGCGCAGCACTCGCGCTTTGAGCATTCATTAGGCGCCATGCATATCGCCGGTCTTGCAGGCGAAACGTTACTTGGCAAGGGATATATCGATCACGCAGATGTAGTACAGGATCTCAGGCTTGCTGCGCTCTTACACGATATTGGGCATGGGCCTTTTTCGCACCTGTTCGAAGAGGTGCTTGAGTATAATTGTAATACTAGCCATGAGGAGCTTGGAAAAAAGATCATAATTCAAAGCGAGATAGCTGACATTCTGGAAAGATATGGTTCCAGCGCACATCAGATATGCAGGCTTTCATTTGGCCAGTCAAAGGTAAATTTCATGAATGAGATTATTTCTGGTGGACTGTCTGCAGACATCATGGACTATTTGCCACGCGACGGGCTTTTCACCGGAGCAGAGTATGCTAAGCTTGACTACCATAGGCTTGTGAGTTCCCTTGAAGTTTCAAAGAACCGGCTTGCGATAAACAGGTCTGCGCTCAACTCACTTGAATCAATGCTGATCTCACGCTATGAAATGTTCAAGGCAGTATATTTCCATAAGACAGTAAGATCTGCTGAAGTAATGCTGCTACGCTCAATGATAGCGGCAGACGAAGTGCTTGGACTGACAGATACTTCACTCCAAAAGTATCTTATGCTAACAGATGAAGCCACTCTTGAGCGGCTCTGTACGCTTTCGGGCAGATATGCATTTTCGGGCAAGATGGCGCGAGATTACCGCGATAGGAAGCTGCTTAAGAGTGTCTATGAAAAATTCTTGCACAAGCGCGATAGGCAAAGGATGGACAAGAAAGCGCTGGAGGCACTTGCTTCCCATATTGCACGTGTGGCAGATGTCGATAGCAACTATGTCTTTGTAGATGTCTCTCGTGCTCCCTCGATGCCGCTCACTCCAAGCAAGGAAGAGATGTATTCCGTATTAGTAGTCGATAAGGACCGAGTGTATGAGATGCCGATGTCAGAGATTCCACTTGTAGAATCAATCTCAGGATTCTTCGACATGTTACGTGTCTATACTACCGCAGAGAACCGTGAGAAGGTGGAGCGAGCTATTAAAAAGGTATTGGGCGATCAAGGTATACTGAACATGGGGGCAGGAAAGATCCACGCAGGCTAGGCGTCGTGTTGTAATTAAATTATCTGGAAAAGTGTTTGGCTATGAAACAGCATATGAGCTGAAGAGGTATGCTAGGATGCTGAGCAAAATAAGCGAGAAAGTGCAACCAGTAGTTGTTGCAGGTGGAGGCAAGGTTGCGCGTCACTACATCTCCACCGCAAGAAGCTATGGCTCAGATGAAGCATCTCTGGACATCATAGGCATAGAGGTTTCAAGGCTCAACGCAAGGCTCATGATTATTGCGCTTGGAGATCAGGCGTACCCTGCAGTCCCAGAAGACCTCGAACAGGTGAGCGAGGCTGTAACAACAAACAGAATAGTTGTGACAGGCGGTCTACATCCGGGGCAGAGCACAAATGCAACAGCTGCACTTATTGCTGAAAAGGTTAAAGCTTCTAAGTTCCTCAACGCAACAGATGTCAACGGCATTTATGATTCCGATCCCAACAAGAACAAGGACGCTAAGCTATTCAGTGAAATCACTATCAAGAAGTGCATAGACCTATTGGGATCTGAAGATTCGCTGGCAGGCGGCTATGACCTGATGGACATTGTGGCGCTCAAGGTGATAGAGCGGAGCAAGATCCCTACGGTAGTGCTCAAGTCAGATCCCGCAGTAATCAAGAACGCAATCTCGCGTAGCACTATTGGGACACGCATTATAGTGTAGTGTAGGCACTGTCAGATTCATATATTCTGCTTTGTCAAACTAGTGACAAGGCCCAAATAATAATAGCTTTTATTTACACCATCTAATCTTGTTAGAGATTAGGCGTATTATGCTACATCCCATGTCTGATGATGATCATTACCTCTGCTGCATTGCAATTACACTAGATTATCTTAACCCATCATTATCCTTCTAACAAATATGCGATTGACCTCCAGCATGTGCATATGTATCCAATCACAATAATTTTTTGATCAGCGCCCTTATATGGCTAATTAGTCATTGGCACATTACTACCTTATACTTTTATATCGACAGTTCAAAAGCATATTTTACAGCTTATGATACTGTCTTAATATCGCCTGTGAATTCTTGCATACCATCTGCAAGCATCTTTTTGAAAGCTTCTTCCCCCTGTTCCATTGGCATAGGCCTTGACTGAGCCTTGGCATAACCATCCTTATCGCAAATAAAAAGCATTGACTCATTACCACTTGTCATCTTACCAGCTAGCTCTTCTTCACCCACAGGCTCAAACCCTGTCATGCCCTGCTTGATAGTATAAG
>JAICPK010000144.1 GCA_025929855.1 Nitrososphaera sp. | reverse complement strand
ATGCTAATTTCACTGTAACCAAGCTTGTGAAGCTTCATGATGTGATAGTTTAGAAGATTCTCATTTCTGATGTTGTTGCTGTCAATAAAGCCAAATTCACGTTGGTCGGCTAGATTGGGATATTGTTGGATGGATATATTCTCAGCAGACTCTTCACAGCTATAGGTTCCCTCAGTATGAGCAATTGCCTGATCCCGTGGGCAGATTTGTGCTAGTAGTCTTGATCCTTGCATCATCTCCTCCAATAACGAAATCGTGTCGGTATTGTAAACGTCTTGAATTACCCAACCATCCGGCACTGTTATATTAAATTTACCGCTTACGCTCTCAAATGCGTTGTCGCGTTCCTGCAGACTGACCAGTTGGTTGGATAGGAGTTGGGTATTCCCTAGGGGTATGTTCCCAAAAAGAAAGAGAGCGATTATTAAAACCAAAGGAGCCATTACAGGTACTGACCCTGAGGTCGAAAACAACACCATGATTGCCAAGCGCTGCTAAAAAGCAAGAAAAGGATATGGGTCGATATCGGTTGATTATTGCATAAATCGACTTTACATGAACAAGAAAAATACTATCTAAGTTTTCACGCATGAAGAAAGGAGTCGAAACTACCCAGTTCGATCCGTCTGCCCATATCTCTCCAGATATCTGACAACTAATGGTTCTTATACTGATTAGGTTAGTGATTTTAAATATTTTTCTTTATTATATTCCGAGAATGAATAATAATATACCTCATAAGATACACAAACCAAAAGAGTAAAATCGCAGCGTTCCGCCTAAGCATCACAATAACTCAAACTAAAGAAAAAAGCATTGTCACCAAAACGCAAGATATAATGGATGGAATTAGCATTGATAGTGCAGGGGATGAAGATGTGGTGGCTGTATGATTCAGATGATTATGAATACCAAGTTTCTGACCCCTTCTATTGTATACTTATGTATCACAACCGCAACCATCTCTGCCCATATCATACGACTTGATGTTATATTTTTTCATGCAGTCGTGACAAATGCTCTCCCCGGATGGAATTCTTGCATCGCAAAAGGTGCATGCCGCTGTTACTGGATTACTATTGGTCTTGGATGCTACTGCCAACAATACAGGATACATAGAAAATAGCTATTAAACCTTGTTGGATATTCATATAGAGATTTCAACAAGTCCGCTCTAACAATTATTGCTGCATTTATTCAGAATAAGGGAAGTATCTCTTGCATAAACAAGATGCTGAGCTAGACCAGAATTCATTTAGAGATTTACTGAGTTGAAAACTGTACGGTGATATATTAAGAAATAAGGTTAAGACCTAGGATCTTGGTTATCAGCTAGTTGCCACGCCTTCATTATGTTAATTGTTTATAATGTATCGCGATGAGATTTGAAGATTAAAAAAATTATCTTGATAATCAGAGTTATGCCTTATAGCTTTGTCCTGGAAAATTTGTTATATCTGGGTGGCTATGTTAAGTCATGAATATAGCCCGTGACTTGCTTTGCATAGCAAAGGGCGAGATTCTTGAAGACGACTGGAGCAGGCGCATATACTCTGTGGACGCAAGCCATTATGAAATCGAGCCTGCTGCAGTAGTGTGCCCCGCAGATGAAGATGACGTTCAGCGACTATGTGAATATGCTTCGTCCAACAAAATACCAATAACTGCAAGAGGTGCTGGCACAGGACTTCTTGGACAATCTTTGTCTTATGGCATAGTTCTTGATTTTTCAAAGCACATGGATAGGATAATAGACATTAGCGACGACAATGTCATAGTCCAACCAGGCGTCGTGAAAGGCATGCTGGACAAAGAACTCAAGAAGAGAAACAAGTTCCTGCCACCTGATCCCGCTAGCAGCAATTACTGCACCATAGGGGGTATGATAGCAGACAACTCTAGCGGTATTCACTCTTTGGGCTATGGCAGCACTATTTCATTTCTCCAGGAAATTAACGTGGTATACGCTGACGGTCAATTAGGTTTTGCCAGCCCATCCAAATACGACAACAAGATGAAAAAACTTGGAGAACTACTTATGCCATATATTCACAAAATTAGAAATTATTATCCAAATGTGAATAAGAATTCTTGTGGTTACAGGCTGGATGCGGTTGTTGCAGATAACTTCAATCCACAAAGGGTTTTTGCCGCTTCTGAAGGTACACTTGGAGTAATGACTTCTGCAAAGCTTCACATCCTAGATTCTCCACCATACAGGTCCTTGGTGGTGCTAGGCTTCGAAGATCTGCTAAGTGCTATTTCAGCAGTGCCTGCGATCTTGAAGTTTTCTCCTGTTGCCCTCGAAATGTTGGATCATACCGTTGTGAGGTCTGACGATGGTAATATGCAGGGTGCCGGATGCCTGCTAATTATCGAATTTGCAGACAATCACAGCATTAACAAAGTAGAAGAACGTATGCGATCCTGCAAGCAAGTGCTTGCGGATAGATGTTCTGTATTAGAATTTGCTTCAGATGAGGAGAGTATAACAAAGATATGGAGGGCAAGAAAAAATGCACTCAACAGCATCATGAAGCTTACTCTGGGTAGTCGAAGACCTATAGGACTAATAGAGGACACAGTGGTTCGCCCAGATATTCTTATAGAACATGCTGCCAACCTTCTGCAAATATATCAAGAGAACAAAGTCGATTATGTAATCTATGGTCATGTGGGTGATGGCAATATGCATACAAGGCCACTCATAGATCCTGCCTCAACAAAAGAAGCAGAATTGATATCCAATATTGCCAATAAAGTATTT
>JAICPK010000045.1 GCA_025929855.1 Nitrososphaera sp. | reverse complement strand
GGAGGCCCTTGCCAATACCATCAAGACAGGCAATGCTTGGTTCTGGAGCACGTCACGCAACAAACTTTGGATGAAAGGGGAGGAGTCTGGCAACGTCCAGCCAGTGTATAGTATATTGGTTGACTGTGACTCGGATTCTCTCTTGTATATGGTGGATTCAGACAAACCAGCTTGCCACACAGGCAATCGGTCCTGTTTCCACAATTTGTTAACATAGTTTATTTAAAATGATACATTTTTATGTTATTATGCTTCTTGTTATAATCTGCGCATTAATACCCGTTTAGTATTACAAAATATGGCTGGCTAAAAAGTTTAGTAAGACTAAAATGGTGCTTAGAGAAGTTTTAATCATATAGTAATTGAGAGAGAATAGAAAACATGGGAAGTATCAAATCTCTAAAGTGCAGAGAATGTCTCAAAGAATATGAGCCACATTTTCGTTATGTATGCGAAGAGTGCTTTGGTCCTCTGGATGTCACATACAAAGAATTATCTATAAGTAGACGCACTTTTGAATTAAGGGAAAAGACGTACTGGCGTTATTTTGAGCTCCTGCCAATTGCAAACAAAAGCAATATTGTAAGCCTGAACGCAGGCCTCACACCGCTGCAGCATGCAGACAGGCTGGGTAGCAGGCTCGGGCTGAAAAATTTGTACATTAAGAATGACTCTGTTAACCCGACGTTTTCATTCAAGGATAGACCCGCTGGCGTTGCAGTTTCAAGAGCCAAGGAGACAAGATTAAAGGCCGTGGGCTGTGCGTCTACGGGCAACCTGGCAGCTGCAACTGCAGCTCATGCAGCTAAGGCAGGCCTGTCATGCTATATCTTTGCGCCATCAGACATTGAGCATGTCAAGATCGCTCAAGCTCTTTCATACGGTGCCGAATTTGTTGCAGTTGAAGGCACTTATGATGATGCCAACAGGATTGCTTCGATGATTGGGGATAAGAAAGGCATAGGAGTAGTCAATATTAACATGAGACCATACTATGTAGAGGGATCAAAGACTCTTGCTTATGAGGTTGCTGAGCAGATGGATTGGAAGGTACCAGAGAGCCTGATAATCCCGGTAGGAAGCGGTGCCATGCTCAATGCGATATGCAAGGGTTTTGAAGAGCTTCACTCGCTCGGTCTGATCGACAGTCCCAAGAATATGAAAGTGGTTGCAGCACAACCGCGCGGCTGTGCCCCTATAGTTGATGCATTTAAGCGCAATAGCGACGAGGTGATCCCTGTTGAACGTCCAGAGACAATTGCGAAAAGCTTGGCAATTGGAGACCCCGGCGATGGTATTTATGTTTTGAAAAGGCTAAAGCAGTACAATGGGCTTGCAGAAGAGGCAAGCGATCAGGAAATCGCCGACGGCATTATGCTGCTTGCACAGACAGAGGGCATTTTCACTGAGCCTGCAGGCGGTGTGTCAATTGCAGTATTGAGGAAACTGGTAGAAGAAAACAAGATAGAGAAGGACGAGCGCATCGTATGTTATGTCACGGGCAATGGTCTGAAAACTACAGAAGCAGTCATAGGTCTACTGCCAAAACTAAATACTATCAAGCCTGATGCAGCAGAAGTTTCAGCAATTATAAGGGGATAATGTTGGTAAAGATTGAATTTGTAGTTCCTTCAGTATTGAACAAAGGACAGGGAGAGAAAAAGATCTCGATACAGGCTTCCGACATGCAGGACGCCTTTGCAAAAGTCTCGGAGCAGATGGGCGATGACTTTAGGCGAAGGGTGTTTGATCATAATGGCAAACCAAGATCACTTATCAACATCTACATCAACGGCAAGAATGTCCGCTTTACTGGCATTACATCGGCTCAACTAAAGGACGGGGATTCTATTTACATACTACCAGCGGTAGCGGGAGGGGCCGAGTTGACAAGTGAGGAGCTTCAACGCTACTCTAGGCAGGTGATGCTCGAAGAGATTGGCTTTGTGGGCATGGAAAAAATAAGGAATGCAGAGGTATGTGTGGTGGGAGCGGGCGGCATCGGCAACCCAGTTGCCACGCAGCTAGTGGCAATGGGAGTTGGCAAAGTACGTATCGTTGACAGAGACGTTATTGAAGTCACCAACCTGCACAGACAGCATCTCTACACTGACGACGACATTGGCCGCGTCAAGGTGGAGGCTGCTGCAGAGCGACTATGCAAGCTAAACCCTACAGTCAAGGTAGAGCCAGTTCCAACGTCTGTAACTAAATATACTGCTGAAAATCTCATCAAAGGTTTTGACATTGTCATTGATGCATTAGATAGCGTCGATGCTCGCTATGCTCTCAATGACGCATGTATCAAGTACAATATTCCACTGATATATGCTGGAGCGCTTGGCATGTTGGGATCGGTTTGTACAATTCTACCAAACAAGACTGCATGCCTGCGCTGTATGTTTCCTGAGTTGAACGAAGAGGAGATGCCAGCATGCAGCACGGAAGGTGTGCACCCATCTATACTATACCTGGTTGCAGGCATACAGGTATCAGAGACAGTCAAGATAATCACAGGCAGAGAACCGACGCTGGCAAACAAGCTGCTCTACATTGATCTGAATGAGCTATCATTCGAGCGCATCCAGATGTTTCGCCAGGAAGAGTGTCCATCATGTGGAATCGCACGGAAAGAAAGCAAGTTGGCTGACAATGAACTGATAATTGAAGAGTTATGTGGTAGGGATAGGGGCAAGCGTACATGGACGGTCACTCCTACAGAGCCTACGCCTATCAACCTGAGCTCTATGATCAAGAATGCTGAGTCACTTGGCTACATAGTCAAGACAAGGGGGAACCTTGGAATAACTGCAGTCAATTCAGGCAGGATGTCTGTAAGTTTCCTATCAAGTGGCGCTGCTACAATTGTTGGCGCAAAGGACAAAGAAGATGCAGTCAAGATCTACAAGACATTCGTAGAGCAGCCCTAGCCACCCATAAACTCCATCATGCTCGATTGAGTCTTCCTTTCTTCCTTGAAGATCAATTTTAGTTCTAGTGCTATTGACTCAATTCTGCTGCGCAAATAATCGTTAATTTTGTATTGTTTGCACATGTCAGTTGCAATGCCAAGATATTTTTCAACTGCCCCCCTTGTCACTGTTTGAATCAATGCGCAGCCACAGTCAATGCACTTGCCCATTAGGGGCATTCTACGAAACTTGGCGCCACATGTCGTGCAGCGAAATGTCTGCGAAGAATAGGATCTCATGTTACCGATTATGTCAGGGAGAATGTGCGTAGTAAGCACCATTGCGGCAACTTCGTTAGCGTCTACTGCGTTTATCAGTTTTGCAGTATCAAACTGCATTTTCAACTTCTCTTCCATAGTGTTAAGAGTAGAATAGGCGCTCCTCTGCGACTTTGTGACAAGCGTGTTGGTTAAATGAGTAAAGCCATAGTCAAAGAACTGACGTGGATCGCCTATCCTATTCTTGATGGTCTCTGTTATGTCAGCTATGTCGGCAGCCTTGGCCTGCTTCCATGTCGCTTCATAGAATTCAAGCGAGTATGTGCTTGCAATATCTACGTTGTGTGCCTGACGCTGAACCTCATGTGGGAGCACAATAGGCTGAATAAGTAACGGCGCGTCCATCAGCCCACCTATCTTGTCTGGTAAAAAGTCATAGGAAAAGTTCAGAAATGCATCCATTATAAGCATTAAAGAGTCGGCATCGCCATCGCAGTCCCGGCGCTTGGCAGAATGCCATATTGGCGATGCCAAACAAACCTGCGAATCAGCAAAGCCAATTATCCTTCCCACAATACCTACCGATGTGTGTGGTGCAAGACCTACGATCAGGTGACCAATAAGGCCATCAAGTGAAGACAAGTTGTAAAATGGCTCTAAGTCATATAACTTGACAAGCTCTTCATCAATGTACTTCGCTGCATTAACAAGGTGCTTTGCAGAGTCACGAGGAATTATGACATCCTGCATCATCAACTCTACAATTTGATCTGGCGAGATTAGATCTCTGCCAAGATAATCATGTGTGTATCCAAGCTCTCTTAACTTCTCAATGCTGGCAGATATCCATGCAGGCTTGAAGTGAGTGAGCGGCTCATTGGTAGCATCGAATCGGATTGTGCCATCCTTGAAGGCATAGAGACCATGCTTTTGGCGCAGCATCCCCTTTTCCAAAGGCTCTGCAGATCTATGGGTGCTCATGAGTGACTTGACTCCCTTAAAGGGCTCTTGCGGATCTACTCTCAGCTTTTTCTTTGCCTGCTCCAGCGCAAGCTTGAGTGGAAAGTTGACTGAGGAGTAAGTTCGGCCTTCTCTTCCGCAACGTGCACATTTTTCTCCATCTTCAACTTCCTCTCTGCATACGACGCACAGATTGCGCAGCATAGCCGAAGCGCCACACACTCTACAATGTGTGCCGATACAGGGCAATCTGCAGCTATTGCAATATCTATTCGCTATTTGGGTATAGAAGGAGTCTTCCTTACAGGCCTTTAGGATGTCGCGAGTTGAGCCACCTTTTGCCCCGATTGGGAAGAGCACATGTACTGGCGGCTTCATCTTGCGCTCAGCTGCCTTTTCTGGCCTGCCGACTCTCACAGCAATAGCAGAAGAAAACTTGGGCATCACAAGAATACCGGATGTCTTGTTGACAAATTCTATGGCATTGTTCGATTCAACAACAGCTGGCCCGCCTAGAAGCCTTCTCAATGAAGTTGCTTGGTTGCTGTCATCAAGACTGATTTGGTCTTGTATTATAGAATGGACTATGCCCAGTCGCTCTAAGATGTCCTTTAATTTAGTGTCAAAGGGCAACGGCACTTCACTAGATAGTCTGTCTTTCAGGTAGCGTGCTTCCTCAACCGTGAGGGAGTCCCAATAGAACAAATACTTCGGATGCAATGCCAGCCCAAGTTCTTTGCTGATTTCAAATGCTTCGTCAACTGACGGCAGGACAAGAGGGTTTTCAGCCATCTGAATCAGCCTTTCCCTGTCAAGGTCTGATGTCTGCATTGTAGGCAGCTTTGAACGTAACTGCTGTCTCCATATTTCTTCTACGAAGCTTGCAGGCGGCAGCTGAGCATTATTTTCGAGAAAGTCTCCGTAACTTATTAGCATGTCGCCAAGGTATAGAATCTTACTGACATGAGGGCGAATCTTTTCGGCCTGCTCTACCGTAGACACCTGTATAACTCTGCCATCATCCAGCCTGACGATTGGCGGTTCAATAGTATCGACAAGAGCTATAGTAGACGCCTTGCCAGGCATGTCCATTTTGATCTGGGTACCAACGACAATTGCATAGTTAAGTAGGGCTGGCACTGCAGGATGTATTCCTACGGTTGCAAAGCCCGTGTTATAGCAGCGGCCGTAACGTAAACGAAATCCACCTATCCTTCTTGCCATCGAAAGCACGGGCCTGCCTGTGATGACCTCTGACATCCTATGGTGTACAGCGTCATCGTTACCCGTCTGGATTGCCCCTTTGAGTTCTTTCAGCCAGCTCCAGCCGTCCAGGTTTAGTGTCTCAACTAGCTTCATTAGCTTCCTGCTCCTGCCAATAAGCCCATCATTCATGACTCTGAGTGTGCCTCCGCGTACTCGGTCGGTCGCAATCCGGCGCATGTTCTTATGTCCAACTACTTCCACAGGGTCAGTATCAACACCGTCTAGCTCTACTGGCAGGTTTGAAATACATTTCACTACATCTTCGTCTAGAACCTTGAACTGGAAGCCCATAACTTCACGCTCATAAATCCTGAGCTCTTCGACGAACCTACCGGTTTCATCATCAAACGAATTTGCTATGTATCTGTCAAGACCGGCCACCTTTCTTGCATGATCAGCAATGAGCATGGTTAGTGCAGCTTCGGTGCCACCTGCAGATCTAATGGGGCCAGCAAAGGATACCGACAGGTATTGTGAGCCATCGACGTTACTCTTGATCGTGACGTCCGATACGCCCTGTAGGGGAGCAACAGTCACACCTTCTGTGACTACGGCTAGAGAAACCCTGACGGCACTGTCAAGCCGAGTTTTCAGATCGCCGGAACCGTATTCGCCTGCTGCGATTTCTTCTGCTATCTTTAGCGCGGCCTTTTCCTTGGTCGTCTGTGATAAAAGGGCTCGAAGCCTGTCTGCAATGTCTATATTGTGCATCTTGGCAACTCTGTCTGCTAAGTCATATGCAATCTTGGACTCGATGATGTCTGCTGCATCAATTCCGCGCCGTCTAGCCTTAAGTGCATGTTGGTAGCCCTTGTTAACGTTCTTAAGAATACTCTGCTGATATCGCCAATAGAATGCCGGCATGCGGACATCCTTCAGATGAGTTTCAGCTTCCTCCAGTATCATGGTCTCATCGCACCCTAATGGCCTTGACTATTGACGAAAATTTTTCTTGCCAATTGTCCTCTTTTTCTATCATAGTGCCAATGACAATAATGTCAGCACCGGCCTTAGCTATTTGGCCTGCAATTTCTGGTGACCTTATACCGCCACCGACAATGATTATGCCCTCATAGTGCTTCCTTACCATTGTCACCATTTCCGGTGACACATTTTCGGCTGCACCAGAGCCTGCCTCCAAATACACAAAGCGCATACCCATATACTGAGCCGCTAATGAATACATCACCGCAAGATTGGGTTTATGAAATGGAATTCCCCTGGCCCTACCCACGAACCAAGCGGCCGTTCCCTCACCCACTATAATGTATGCGGTTGGCAGAGGCTCTATTGCGTATTTCTTGACTGCCAACGCACCCAATGCCTGTGCTTCAGTAATAAAGTATGTGTTTTCTGAATTGAGGAGTGAGCTGAACAAAATCGCGTCAGCCTTCGGTGATACACCTGTGACGTTTCCAGGAAACAATATCACAGGCACGTTAACCGTCGATTTTATTTCGTCGACGAGTTTGGCTAGCTCTAATTGGTCAATGGCAGACGATCCACCAACAAGAATTGCAGAAGCTCCTCTTTCCTCTACTGTTTTTGCAATTGATGCTACATTCATCGAGTTTTCCGAATCAATAAGTGGAAGGCAAATTGTGCCATGATTCTTTATCTCATCCCGGAGGTATTGTTCGACCTTTCCTAATGCCACTTCCCTCTTAAAGGGGGCTGTCGTTTTAAAGTTTAATGTTGTCAAGTTTATAATACTCCAAAGACTATACAAATTTGTATAGTCGTTATGGCGGAACAGGGATCAAATTTCAATGCCCTTTATGCATACATTGTTG
>JAICPK010000025.1 GCA_025929855.1 Nitrososphaera sp. | reverse complement strand
GATGGTGGTGATAACGGCTGGTTTTATCTTTGCTACCGCAGTATACTCATTCAAAAAATTTAAGCCAGCGCGAAAAACTGCAATCATTGCGGCAATAGTCGTGTCAGTGCAGATAATATTTGGCATGCTGGTGGTCACTACTCGCCTTGAACCCTTTCTCGTCGCAACTCATCTGTCAACTGGTATCCTGCTTTTTGCCATGACACTCATGACCTTCCTAGCATCGTATAAGCTAAGGCGTCAATAGACACATTCAAGATATATGGTGACCTGATGAAAAAAGAGTCCCTGTATCAACGAGCCCTCAGCAAGGTCCGAGTAGCAATCACGAATAGTCGTTAAAAATGCTATTTATGTGCGACAAGAGGTCATTGCGCAGCTGAATTACTTTAGCACGCTTGTCGCCATCCAAATCAGTCGTCAGCAAAACATCAAGCCCTTCTACTAAATACTTAATGTTTGGCAGCGTCAGCAGGACCTTTCCTTCGTCTTGATTTTTGCTTGCCATTGCTCCTCTTGTATATTATTGACGGCGGTCATTATTATTATTCTCGCTGGAAGCTTTGTGCAAATACAAATAATAGTATATATCTAATGCTCATGACCAAAGCTCATCATATATGGCTGAGAGCCAACAGCAGACTATAATTAACTTATACAATTCCGGCATATCGCCAGAGATAATTGCGTTTCAGCTCGACATCAGCCCTGAAGATGTCAACAAGGTAATCCAAAGCATGAATGAAACAGATATACCTGCCAAGCAAGCACCTGAAGCTGGGCTCTTGGCATCTTTCTACCTCGATGCTGTAGTCGACCTTGACAAGGCGATCAAGATGGCCCAGCAGAGGGTGTGGAAGGCGCTTAAGGTCGAATCCAGGTTCGATATCTCTACTGAAGAAACGTATGAAATTCTTGCCAAATACTCCAAGTCAAAGGTTATGCTCGTCATCCTCCACATAGACCTTGTCGGCTCCACTAGACTGTCATCTGATCTGCCGACTGATAGGCTCGCCGCCATAATCCAAGCGTTCACACAGGAAATGTCGATTACAATATCTGCGTATGGCGGTTATGTATTGAAATATGTAGGAGATGCAATCATGGCGTTTTTTCTTGCAACCGGTGACAAGTATCTACCATGCATCAATGCAGTCAACTGTGCTCACTCTATGATCAAGATAATCCGGGAGGGCATAAACCCGATCTTGAACCAGTATGACTATGCTGAAATGAATGTCCGAGTTGGCATAGACCTAGGTGAAAATGTCGTGGTGCAATATGGATGGGATAGCTTCAACATAGATGGCAAAAAGTTCAATCGACCTCACTTTGACATCTTGGGCCATACCATCAATATTGCAACGAAAATGACGTCACTTGGTAAGCCGGACCAGATAGTGATAGGTCAGATGGTCTATGATGTCCTCGATGATCGACAAAAATCAACATTTCACCGGCTTCAGGTAAGCGCTGATGTATGGGGCTATATGAGTGACTACTCCGGAGGGATTTATCCCCTTTACGGTACAGATGGTGCTTATATGCATTAAGTATATATCAGAAAAACATACACTATTACCATCATCAGATGCACTCCATAGAATATGAGGACTCTTTTGTCAAAATTGCTGGTTTGATCGGAGGTGAGGAGTACCTCAAGGTTGCACGTGCCCTCTTGAACACCAAGGACGTAACAGACGAGGAGATTGCGAGCGCAACAGGGCTAAAGATAAACATCGTACGCAAGGTTCTCTATGACATGTTTGGTAAGGCACTGATAACTGGCATCCGCGTCAAAGACGAAAAGAAAGGCTGGTTCGTCTACCGCTGGCGCGCCAAGCAGGATCAGGTCGACAATTTCATTGACAATCAAAAGAAAAAGATCCTTGACCGGCTCCACAATCGCCTTGAATATGAAGAATCAACAGAGTTTTATCACTGCGGCAACCGTGACTGTCCGCGGGTGAGATTTGACGTAGCAGTTGAATTATTTTTCAAGTGTCCTAACTGCAAAGGCTCACTCAACATGATAGACAATACCAAGATCAAGGAAGCGCTGCACCACAAGATAGGCCAAGTAACTACTGATATCGATTCAAATAAAAAGTAGATTTTTTGTGCTGCGTGTCCTAACTGCATCTATATATACAAATCTCGAACGATACAACAACAATCTGTGTTATTCTGTCTTCTAACTTTTTTGCAGATGGGATGGCCTCTTTTAACGTAGCACTCCCACAGCGAATAGTAATCTATACTTATTAGTTTTGGCCTCAAGTCAAATGAGTGGTTATGTTGCCTTCTATCCATAAGAACCTAAAATAGATCTTGCCCTTTTGAAAATATCTAACCACATCTGCCATGTCAGCTTGCCAGTGTTAGTATTTTGCCTGCTTGGATGATATGAGGCAAGTAGCACCTTACCGTTTATATCATAGCTCGCTCCATGGCTGAACCTGAGCCTTCTCAGTCCTGCTGCTCGACAGTAAGCATCAAATCCAATCTTGCCTAGCATGACAATGACTTTAATATTATCCAAAATCTGCAGCTCTGCAACAAGATATTGAGAGCAGTTCGCTATCTCGGTTAGCAGCGGCTTGTTATCTGGTGGTGCACATCTAATTGCCGCAGTAATGTAGGCATCCTTTAGTACAAGCCCATCATCCTTTGACCTGCTGGTCGGCATGTTTGCAAATCCTGATTCATACATAGCCCTTGCAAGCCAGTCCCCTGAGCCATCACCTGTAAACATTCTTCCTGTCCTGTTGCCGCCATGTGCTGCTGGTGCAAGCCCGACTATCAGCAGCCGCGCATTTGGATCGCCCCAGCTTGGCAGAGGTCGCGCCCAGTACTCCTCGCGCGCAAACCTCTTGACTTTTTCTTGGCCAATCTGCCTGATATGCTGTGATAATCTTGGACAGCGGATGCAATCAATCACTTTGTGGTTTAGCCAGTGCAGTTTGTCACAGCTCATAGACAACATTAGCAAACAAGCACAAGTTATTAGAAAATCTTTTTATCACCCATCAAGTGCTTGTTTAACGTTTGTCTACGAACATTAGTACTAGCGACGACTTGACATGGATCGCCGGATCTGTGGTATTGAGCGACAACCCTCCCCAACAGCTAAAATATTGTAGAAAAAAGTTCGGGATCAAGCAGGCAGACCTTGCAAGGCATATGAGCCTCACACCATCCGTTCTAAGTGACTATGAGAAGGGCCGCAGGCCATCGCCAGGAGTCAAGTTCATCAAACGCTACCTGCTTGCACTCTACGAGTTGGCTAAGTCAAATGGCAAGTCTCCCGAAGAAGTAATGCCAACGCCAGTTGCCAGTGTACATATAAACCAGCCTTAGCAAGACTCTTCCTATATATGCCTCTTATTATAGTGTCAATGTATCCGGGTAGAACCCCTGAGCAGAAGGACGAGTTTGCTAAAGCCATTACCAATGCGGCAGTTCATATATTGAATACTAAGTCAGAGCACGTGATCGTAGTCTTTGATGAGAAACCCAAGGAGAATTGGTTCCAGTCCGGCAGGCCTCTCTAGTGCAGCAAACTATTTTTATTTTTATCATCTTCTCTGCAATGATTGAAGAAAATAGCAATAGTACAGATGCGCTCATCTGAAGACAAGCAGGAAAACCTGAAAAAATCTATTGATCTTATAGAGGAAGCGGCTGGCAAGAATGCACACCTTGTCTGTTTTCCAGAATTCCAGATGGCTTTTTCACCCCCTAGCCAATCTGCAAACCAGCTGGCCAGAATTGCCGAAACCGTCAAGGGCAACTTTGTTTTGACAGTTGCGGCAGCTGCAAAGAAAAATAGAATTGGAGTTGTCGTCACTATTTATGAGAAAAGCAGCAAGCCGCCGCATGTGTATGATACTGCTGTAATCATAAACGAGAGGGGTAGAATAACATCGGTATACCGTAAGCTGCATCTTTACGATGCCCTTGGGTTCAAAGAATCTACAAAGCTGATGCGCGGTAAATCAATCGTCAAGCCTGACAAGACACCTGCTGGCATTGCAGGACTCTTGATCTGCTATGATTTGCGCTTTCCCGAGCTGTCAAGGATATTGACAGTTAGAGGTGCAGATGTGCTCATCGCACCATCTGCTTGGGTTGCAGGGGAGATGAAAGAGGAGCACTGGCAGACGATGATCAAGGCAAGGGCTATTGAAAACGGCTCCTACATAGTTGCCCCTGACCAAGTAGGCAATATTTACTGCGGCAAGAGTATGGTAGTAGATCCATTTGGCATAGTGCTTATGGATATGGGTAAGCGGGAAGGAATAGAAATAGTTGACATCGATAAGAGGCGTATACGCCAAGTCCGCAGCTCATTGCCACTGTTAAAGAACCGTAGGACAGATATTTACACCCTGTCTCCTAAATAAAAAAAAGGCGAGTGATTTCTATCAAATGGAAATAGCCGCATTTGGACGTTTCTATCATATATATGAGTAAATGAAGAGGCTATAGAACCATATTTTATGTTGTGTCCCGCTTTTTAGAAATACAATGAGTGTTTATGCAAATTCTCCACTGCTTTGTGCCTCGAGCAAAAACTACTCCTATCAACGGCCAGCTGCACTCTAGACATGCTTTGCCCGTAATTCTAATTGAGCCCTTTTGTGGTAGCGGTGCAGTTGCCTTGCAGCCGCCGACATAATTCGAACATCCAACAAAGCGCTTTTGTGTAGTACGCGACCGGACTATGCAAAGTTGCCCCTTCTTACACAGTGGACACTGGCCAAGCACTGAAGCTTGTGCGGTGTCCGCTGATACAGCACTGTTTATCTGAGCCCCAATATCATCTTCTTTTTCTATGAATGAGGCCAGCGACTCTAACAGTCTATCTACTGCCTGCTCAATTACCGACATGCTGTGCGCTGATCCTTGCTCCACGTTTGCAAGCTGCTCTTCCATTAACCTTGTCATGTTTGTAGAAACTATACTTGGCGCAAACTCTCTCATGGAATCAATGACTGCAAAACCTAGGTCCGTTACCTCTAGCCCACCCTTGCATGCTGCCAAGTAATTCCGCTTGAATAGAGTTGATATTATGTCAGCTCTTGTTGCCTTGGTTCCTATTTTTTCCTGCTCCATCTTGGCAAGAATGCTTGCTTGATTATAGCGGTAAGGCGGCTGAGTGAATTTCTCTTCCATTTCTATGCTCCAATTTCTCAGCAGGTCCCCCTTGTGGAGTTTCGGAAGCTTGCGCTGATTGAATCTGACATAAGGCTTGTAGAGCACCATCCAGCCTTCGTAGGTTAGCGTCATGCCTCCTGCCTTGAAGATGTATCCGCTTACGTCGATTGTGACATTTATGTGTCGGCTGACTGCTGTATCTCCAAATGCCGCAAGGAATCTCCTCACGATAAGATCGTACACTCTCAATTCAAGGCCGCTCAGCTTATGCCGTGGTACAACGCCGGTTGGGTAGATAGCAGGGTGCGCTGGATCTGTCATTCGACCTTCATTTGGCACAAGTTTCTCCTTTGAGAGGAGCATCGATACCAATTGACTATATTTGCCGATCTTTGAAAGGCCAGAAATTATTTTATCATATCCTATGGAAGATGGAAGCTTTTGGCTTGAGGTGCGCGGGTATGAGATCAATGCCTGTAAATACAATTTTTCCGCTATTGCAAGTGTATAGCCTGGGCTAAGCTTGAACAGGTTGTATGCTTCTCGCTGGAGGTCGCCGATGTTGAATGGCACTGGCGGGGGCAGCATCGATTCTTTGTCGCTAATGTTGTTTACAGTCCCATTTCTGCCTACGCAGGCATCTATGATTGCCTTAGCTTCCGCAGGCTTATCCACTTTTGGCTTTTCATACTGCGCAGAAAATATCTGTCCGTCTTTGTCAAACTCTGCAGTTATTATCCAATACGGATCTGGTATATGCAACCTGATCTCCATCTCTCTGTTGACTGCAAAGGCAAGCGTTGGTCCCTGCACTCTCCCAATTGAGAGATTGCGATATCTGCCGATGCTCTTAAACGATCTAATAAGTGCTCGTGAGAGATTCACCCCGTAAATGAAATCGAGCATGTGACGCGACCTACCTGCCTCTGCAAGCCCCCAGTTTGGCTTGGCCAGATTGGTAAACGAATCTCTTATTTCTTCGTCAGTTAGTGTTGAAAATTTAGCTCTTAATGCTTCTGCATATTTATCACCACATGCATACTGTAAGATACTGTGGCCTATCACTTCTCCTTCTTGGTCATAGTCACATGCGTGCACGAATGATGAAGCATCTTTAGCTAGCTCGGAAATGGCATTAATGGCTCTGATCACTTGCGGGTTCTTGGCAACAGGCGCCCACTCTAAGTCAAGCACAGGGTATACACTTTTGTTCTTGGTGACATCGTTCAGGCCATACAGATGTCCAAGTGCTGTGCATATTTTATAGTGGTGCGCACTATTTTTTACCTCAAAGATAGAGATGCCCCCGTGCCTCAACTCCGTCGACTCGCCAAGCGCCTGAGCTATTCTCCTTGCAGCAGCAGGTTTTTCACAGACGACAAGGGTGTACAAGAACTAGGTGGATTTTTGTGTGGACAAACATGTATATCAGCATTCCCCAGCCTTGATATGGCTAAAGATACTCCAAGTAGTGGCGCAGTTTTGTGGATGTACTTCAGAATTATGACTATTCGGCAAGTTATCTATACAACCGGAGATCGAAATATCCTATCTAAAGCAATAGATATAATTTCAAAAAAAATAAAAAAAGTGAGGCTCTTGTAGACTTAATTTGTCCTAGTGTGGTCAGGTATTTATCTGCAGAGTCCACCTGGAAGGCTGGTTCCGCAGTTATTGTTGTCTCCAAAGCTGTTTTGGTTCACGTTTGTAGGCATTCCATCAGCATTATTCAGATCAGCTGTTTCATGGCCGAATACTGTGTTGTAGTCTATGTGGTTGCGTTGGCTCATTGGATCTAGGTATATACCGCTAGCTCCGTTGCCATACATGTTGTTTGCAGCTACGACACTATCAGAACTGCCTAGAAGGAGAATTCCTTGTTCCAAGTTAGCAACTATCTGATTAAACGCCGTGACTCCTCCGTTACTTGCGTCTGATACTACTGCAATTCCGTTGTTGGTGATAGTGTTTCTACTGACTTCGGTTCCTTCTGAACTAGCTTGTACTACACCTATCTCGTTGTTTACCAATTGCACATCTGTGACTGCTCCTCCTGAACTTCCTAGGAACGTGACTCCTCTGCTAAAGCCAGCTATTTCTCCAAGACCTTGTATGGCAACATTGTCGGCATTTGCAACCAGTATTCCGCTACTTCCATCATAATCTGTTGCTTGTCTTGGTGTACTGGCTGATGTTACATCACTATCCCCACTGCCAGAGTCTGCTGTTGTTGGATTTGCTTCACCACCGCTTGCTTCGTCATCTGCTTCACCGCCATCCTCACTGCCAGAGTTTGCTGTTGTGCTCACTGGTGTTATACTATCTCCCCTGCCAGAGTTTGCTGTTGTTGTTGGATTTGCTTCACCGCCGCCCTGAGGGCCAGTTATTGAATAGCCATTCAGGTTGATGGTTATACCAGGTGCACCCACAATAAGTCCATCTCCGTTATCACAATTAAGATCTGATGTTAGTGTCACGTCTTGTGTTACAACTTGTCCGCATGATGCTATTCCACTGTTTGGTTGTAGACCTAGTCTTTCACTTGCAGCACCCGCAGCACCACCATTACCGTTGCTGTTAGCTGAATTCCCGTCCTCTCCGCCAGTTTGCTCTGTCTCGGCTTGATTATCATTGTCTCCCTGTGTCACGACTTCATTATTGCCTTCATTATTCTCTTCATTATTGTCTCCCTGTGTCGGCTCTTCTTGTTCGTCTGTTGTGTCTTGTGTTTGCGCCATCACAGGAAATGTTGTTGCACTTAACACTGCAAGTATGCTCATAGCTACTGCAGTGTAGAACGCTATGGATTTGGGCTCCATTGAGATGGAAACCCATAATAAAGTATTTATAGAATGGGTAATGCCATACCCTGACTTTTTGCCAGTAATTTCGAATATGCTTCTATGACAGATCTCTGAATGTTCCTCTATATAATGCTACAGAAGTAAAGATCCTATATATTTGAAGATGCTATGATGCAGGTATAAAGGAAAATTGACAAAATATTCGAATCTTTAACAGTATGGCAGTTATCATTGTGCACGGGATTGTCGTTCGGAAGTAGAGAAAATCCATGGCCAATAATGTCAGCGTTTCAAAAAGTACCTCTAATCGTGATAGAATTGATATTATCACATCTATTCTTGATGCTTCAAACGGTGGGGCAACTAGGAGAAGAATATTGCTCGTATCTGGTCTTTCGAGTAATCAATTCAAAAGGTACCTTTCTATGTTGATCGAGAATGATTATATCCGGATGGAAATTCAAGAGAGGAGTAAAGGAACCGCAATCTATAGGACTACCGGCAAAGGAATTGCTTTATTGCGTGTATACCAACGTATCAGGGATCTGTTATCACCAGATGCTGCAACTAACAATTGGTTCGTTGACTATAGATCCAGCATTCCTATGTGGCACAACATGCAGAAAAAGTGAGAAGATCAAAGCTATAAACAAAGAAAGAATGAGAATCTTAGAGAGCTTGAGATAAAGGGAATAAGATGATAGCCTCTTGTTTATAATCTCTAATTTTATCTGTTAGTCACTTGTGCGTATAAAAGGTATCCTTAATTTTATGGAAGAAATATCGTAGGAATGGAAATACCCATTTCATATATCCCGCTAAAAGCATAATTTTTTCGGGAGCATGCAACGGCTGGTCAGGCATAGAGTGCCTATGCTTGCGGTAATATTAGCAGTATTAGTTGCATTATCATCCACATTAATGATGCTAATTACTATGGGACAACAGCAAGAAGAAACACCAGTACGACAAGAAGAAACACGGATACAACAGGAAGCAAATTTGCAGGATGATAACCAATTAATTGCGAGCACAGATGCTAAAGGCAGGGCTCATTTTGGACTCGGTATTTTAAATCCTATAGAGCACAGGATTATTATTCCCCTTACAAATAACAAAGATGGCAAAGCTAATGCTACGTTTGCCACAACAGCTATTGCAAATAGTATTACAAATAACAAAGCTAATGCTACGTTTGCCACAACAGCTACTGCAAATAGTATTATTACAAATAGTAACGACAACAATGACAACAACGCTAATGCTAATGGTAATGCTAATAATCGCGATGCGGGCAGGATGGAAGAAATTAAGAGAAATGACAAGGTTACTGTCAACTCCAAGCCCAATAGTTTTGTAAATTCTAAAAATAATCCAACAACTATTGCATCTTGCGGTCAGGTAATAACCAAAGATGTTATCCTGTTAAAAGATATTGAATGTCCCGGAGTTGGGATGATTGTAGGCACAGATGGAATAACCATAAACCTCAATAATCATAGATTATCTTTGGCTAATAATACAGACATATCAAACATCCCAAAAGTAGAAGAGATCGGAATACTGGTTCCAGGTCGAAAGAATATTACAATCAGTGGACCTGGTGTTATCGCGGGTTTTGATAAGGCTATTGAATTTGCCGGGGGCGAAAGAGGTTACATATTGGATCTTAAATTAATAGATAACAATATAGGCCTGTCATTAAAAGCCTCTGATAAAATTACAATCTATAGAAGCTTTATTGAAGGAAATACAATCGGCATAGCGTCTCAATCAAGTAAGGATGCGTTGATCGTAAGTAATTATGTATCACAAAATACTAATGAAGGAATTGTGCTTATGGATTCTAACAACTTCATAATAGGTACTAACACTTTGATTGAAAACGGCAATATTGGAATGTTCTTAGATGTAAGTAGTTTCAATAATACGATATCCTCTAACAATATCCTCAACCATGCTGTTGATGTTAGTAATGCGGATGGAATACCAATTCACATATCGATGAATGAATATCTTCAAAATAGTTGTGGCAAAGCCCTTCCTGACGGAATATGCTAGAGAAAATTCAAGAACTAGCCATTATATGGCTTTATAGTATCAGCACTGGCTTGTTATGATTGATTTGTTTTGTTTTTCTAAAGTATCTTTTTCTGCTGAATATTTTCATTAGTAGAACCAATTATTGTGTATTGTCTAAGTCCTTATCCTGGCCAGAATAAGAGTCCAAAAAGGACTGCCTAAATGAAAAGGCTTTCGTCATATCTCTTCATATCTCTTCATCTAACTCTTCGAAGGCGCCCGCCTTAGATATCTCGTGAAGACGCATGG
>JAICPK010000034.1 GCA_025929855.1 Nitrososphaera sp. | reverse complement strand
TAGATGATCAACATAGCTTCATCAGAGGCTCATAAACTATCAGATAAAAAGTAAAAAACAGATAGGGGCAACACATTGCGACTGAAAGAGACATTGTACAAATGAACGATCTTGCTCTGCTATTAACGCATTACGTGCGCATTTGAGCAGGCGCCCAGGGCGGCCTTAGAATGATAGAGTCACGATAGTATATTCTTAATAATAAAAAGAGTATGGAAAGACGTCTTTATTCGTCTTCCTCTTCTTCCTCTTCTTCCTCTTCTTCCTCTTCTACTGGTGCTAGATCTTGTCCTTGTGCATTACATGTGTATGTGAAGAGGCATTGAGAAACTTCTTGTTGGTTTACTGCTATTATCTCTCCTCCTTGTCCTTGTGCATTACATGTGTATGTGAAGAGGCATTGAGAAACTTCTTGTTGGTTTACTGCTATTATCTCTCCTCTTTGGCCTCCATTTATTTCTCTTATGGACAGGTTCTTAAATTCAAATTTTGAATCGTCTACTCTAAAGCCCCCTCGGGTTCCCTCCTCTATTATGTCGTCGCTGGACCTGTCACAATCGCTACCTGAAACTTCCCAATCGCCGTCGTCTACATACTCTGTAGCTTTCTTCCATTTGTTTTGCTGATTTCCATCATCAACCCACAACTCTAATTTGACATCATCGCCGGCCAGGTCATACACTACCATCTTGACGCCTACCCATCTATTACCCAGATTGTCTACGACGTTTTCTTCTACTGCAGTCCTATCTGAATATCCGCCGCCATGATGAAACAACTTTTTCTTGAAATAGGCTTCACCTTCAGCACTGAGCATTCCATAGTAACCATAAGCACCACAGCCACCGTCGTCATTGTAGGATGGACCCTGTCTTGCTATTAAGGTAAATTGGTCATTTCCTTCCTCTAGCCTAAAGTAACCTGTCATTTCCACATTCTTCCACTCGTCAGCTGGAGAATCCGCATGAATCCTTACCCCATGTTCTTCGGTGCCAGTTTCTGCATCCAGTTCAAATGCACCACGGCCTGTTCCCTCTTGTTCTTCTTCTAAGTCTATTTCTTCATGTGACGTCATCAAAAAATTGTCGTCATTTTCTGGCTCTTCGTTGTCTAGAAACCAGACAGGGCCATTACCCGCTGTGGGATAAAGTTGTTCTATTCCGAACTTGTCTGGAAATGCTAGCACTTCCTCTGTCAGCATGGTGAGCGATGAAATAGATAACATTGCTACCATTCCAGCTGCCAGAAGTAGGTTCCTAGAGAACCCTAGATTCCTTCTCATTGATCGCATCGAACCGCAAAGATGATATCACATATTTTATCTCTTGCGGAATCTTTTTCTGAACTGTACAACATATTTTGACCATAAATCGCGGCACAATAATTGATTTCAAAAGTTTTCTCCTTTTGTTCGTACGCTTTGTCTATTTTAGAGTACAATGCAGCAGATGACACAATTTTTTTGGAATTATTGTCGGCATTTCATTCCTTTCGTATTGTAACAATTCATAGAGGGAAAAAAGCAATTTTCTTTGAAGCTTTACCATAAATGCACTGCAGAAAAAAACAAATTCAACGATTGTACAAGAATTGGCTACCTAAGACTAACCCATTTAAACGATACAAGACTATCAACGAAGAGTAGGCGGTGGCAAAAATGAACTATTCCATATTGCTTGATGTCGTCGGCCTCGAAGTGAAGCACTTAGATTCTGGCCTATTGCCAAATATTGCCAAAATTAGCGAAAATGGTGAGGCGGCAAAACTAGAGCCCACATTTCCTGCTGTTACATCAACTGTTCAGGCCAGCATCCTATCTGGCAAGTATCCTAGAGAGCATGGAATAATATCGAATGGTTTGTACGATAGGAGCACGTACAATGTCTCATTCTGGGAGCAATCCAGCTCACTTGTTCAGACTCAAAGAGTATGGGACACAGTCAAGCAAGAGAAAAATAGTAAGAAAACTGCTGTGCTATTTTGGCAAAATACGATGTATGCCAATTCAGATATTGTGGTGACTCCGCGGCCAATACATCTGGATGACAAAATGGTTATGTGGTGCTATTCAAAGCCAGTAGGCTACTACGAAAAATTGAAGGAAAAGTTCGGCGAGTTCAACCTTGCAAGCTACTGGGGACCATTTGCATCACCCAAGTCAAGCGAATGGATAGCAAATGCTGCTGAATATACTCTAGAAAGCGAGAGGCCAAATTTTCTCTTTGTATACATACCACACGCGGATTATTCAGCACAGCGCTTTGGTAAGACAACAGTCCAGGTTAGAGATGATCTGAAAAAGGCTGATGAAATAGTAGGGAGACTTGTCCAAAAGGTAAGCGATCTTGGAATAAGAGACGAAACACAGTTTATCATCATATCTGAATATGCATTTAACGATGTCAAAGCTGCAGTACCGCTTAATCTTGTGCTTCGGGACGCTGGCCTACTTTCTATCCGCACTATTCATGAAAAGGAATATCTTGATTTCGAATATAGCAAGGCGTTTGCGATGGTTGACCATCAAGTGGCTCATGTATACATCAAAAATGGGTATGAAAGAGAAACTAGAAAGGCATTAGAGAATACTGAAGGAGTAGAGAAAATTTTGGATAGCAGTGGTAAGAAAGAGTTAGCAATAGATCATGAGCGAAGCGGCGAGCTGATCGCCGTTTCTGCAAGAGACAGATGGTTCAGCTACTACTGGTGGTATGACGAAAACAGAGCACCAGATTTTGCAGGCAAAGTGGATATACACAGAAAGCCAGGCTATGATCCTGTGGAGTTGTTTATTGATCAAAAGACAAAATCCATACCACTTGATGCCCGCTTGGTCAAAGGGTCACATGGCAGGCCATCTGACCTACAAGCAGATGAAGGATTTGGATTCTATGCTTCAAGCAAAAGGCATGGCATTATATCTGAGTCAAGCTCAGCAAGATGTGTGGACATTGTAAAATGCCTTTTTGACTCGCAATGAAATACGCTATCACCCTTGCCTCTTTTAGAAAAATAGAGCCAATTGAAGATACATTAGCGACGCTAGCAAAACAGGGTTATGACGGAATAGAAATGTTTGGGGAGCCTAATGAAGTTGATACAAAGAAATTGCTAGATTCATTGAATTCTTACGGCCTATCGGTTTGTGGCGTAACTGGCATGTGGGGCTCTATTAGTCGCGATGGTTGGAAACGCAAGCTTCTAAGTAGTGATCCTACGCTAGTGCAAGGTTCAGAACAATATGTGATAGATTGCCTTGAGATGTGTAGTATTCTGGAAGGTCGTGAGATGAATGTTTGTCTCTTTGCTGACGACGCTCAAGGGGTTGACAGGACGCACAGGATAATTTCTGCAAACGACAAGGAGCTCTATGCAGCAAAAGCTGTACCAATAATGAGGCGTCTATGCCGAAAGGCCGCAGACTATGGCATCCAGCTAGTGCTTGAGCCTCTCAATCGCTACAGCACTCCATATTGTGCGACTGCAAAAGATGCAATTGCAATAGCACAGCAGGTAGACTCACTAGGCATATTGCTTGACACCTTCCATATGAACATTGAAGAAGACTTATTTGAAGACGCTATACAAAGCGCCCGTAATTTTTTGCGTCACATGCACTTTGCCGATAATAATAGGAAAATGCCAGGATTTGCTCACATTGATTTTTCTACAATCGTAAAAAGTCTAATTGAAATTGGCTATGATGGATATTTCAGCTTTGAACCAAACGTTCCTGATAAGAATTATGAGCATGCAACCAGATACGGACTTGATTTTATTAAGAGAACAGTCAAAAAACTACAAGATAAATCAACTTCGGCATAGCTTGCAGCTATTTCCTAAAGACTAGTATAAGGTTTCAGCTTAATCTGTATGTATTCTGTAGAGGCGATTCAATTTGAATTATGTCGGGGAGCACTAACAGGTATGAAGTTACGGTAGTAGTCCAACAAAGGGTGTATGCGCTTTACCCGTCAGAGAAACCCTTGACGCGATTTTCTATTTCATCTCTTTCTGACTTCATGTGCTCTCTGAGCGACTCAACTGTGTCAAACAACTGACCGCATTCTTTGCACCTCAATAATTCACTTGAAGGCATACAGAATCATAAGCGACAAGATTTAAAAAACCTGCACATCTGTAAGTACAGATACCTTTTACTGTTTCATTGCTCAATGTTGTCTGGTTAGAAATAGAGTCCTCATAGCCATAAAATACCTCACATCCGTAAGCCATCTTTCTTATTGGCAGCTCTTAAATCTCGACGCATTTTACAGTAAAGGTATTGCTTGAACAATTCTTGTTTCAAGGCGGGACAGAAATAGTAGTAATTGCGGCTGCAGTCATAATTGGTCTGTTAGTACTTTGGATAATTGTTTCAATACCTGTATGGGTAGCGGCCAAGATCCTTGCAATGGGAAGAGTAAGCTTTAGTCGTGCCATGCTGGTGACGGCCCTTGGTCCCATTGTATCGGTCGTAGTGTTTTTTATCTTTGCTGCTTTGCTTACAGCAATAGTTGGAGACCCAACCCTGCCTGTCATAATAGGGTTGATTGTCGCTTTCGTTGCTTGGATAGGCGTATTTAAAAGGGGATTTCATACTGGATGGCTCAGAGCACTTGGCATAGCAATGCTTGCAGTCATACTCTTTGCAGTAATTGGATTTATAATAAGTCTTCTAATGCAAGTAATAGTTCCTGAAGCTCCGCCAATAACTCCTATCCCGCTACAGCAGGTCTAGACACTGATGCGTTGATTGAATTCTTGCTCAGCCCACTCGATAAGAGCTACCAGATCCTTGGCCACATAGTCTGAACTCTCTTCTGCAACCGGTTGCAGCTGTTGTGTAGTGACCACTGTAATGCGGAGATCACCTTTGACCTTGCCCTTCATCTCCTTAGCGGTCGAGGATAAGAATCGAAGAGATCCCTCGCCAGATGAAAATATACATACAAGCATGAAGCCGTGCTTATTACTCCATATACGTAGCAAATAACGCTGAAAGTCAATATCAAAGAAGGGGTCAATCTGTTCCCCAACATCGCCGATAAAAGAAGAATCCCAACCGCGAGCCAACAATGCCACGGCGGCCCCTTTAGCAATATGCACTCTATCTTCAGAGCCCGCCACGCATAGGGCATGTGCGTTTGCCTTTTGCTCTTTAGGGCGTACATTGAACTTGACTAAATCAATGAGTTCCATCATCAAATTCAACAAAAAAATCCGTTCTGTCTTATTCAATCTCCCTCTACTGTACAACTCGCCTATGGTGTTAACTGCAGGCAACATTACATCTGTCATCACTCTTACTTGGTCGACATCAGAGTTCATGACACTCAGCAAGATCCTTCTGGCATGGTCTTCATCACCTGCCAGAATTGAGCTTATCAGTTTTTGTTGAACTTGAATATAGTTAATCGGGAATTCGATATCCCCAACGCCAATTTGTGCAAACCATATGTTCACGTTGCCTATCTTTTTCTTTTTGAGAAGACCCATCGCATGCATGACATCAAGATATTTTGTAATTGTCATCCTGTTCATGCCAATCCTATCCGCGAGTTCTACACCAGATAGTCCTGTGCCTCCGGCATTTTGCAAAACATCAATTATCTTGCGCTTGATCTCATCAAGTCTATAACGACGGTACATAAGTTATCTGATATCATGGAAAATAAAACCGTTTTTACCGGTGTTTTTTCTTTGCCATCTTCCTTGAATTTGATATCAAATCGGTAAGTGCGTTGAAGGCTTTTCCTACCTGCTCCATCTTTACAAGTACTATGGTGTCAGTGTAACAACTGACAGTGTCCTCAATATTTATGTGTCTCCTAGCAAGCTGATTATAGAAAGCTATAGCACATCCTGGCGTCTTGATGATGTCTTCTGGACTGTGTACAATAATAGCTGCTAGGCTGTCTTCAATTTCGAGAATATCGTCATACGCAAACATTCCTTTGATATCTTGAAGCAAAAGATCCTCAAAAACTAGTGTAATCGACATTATACTTTCTGATATGCTGATAAAATTGCCGACACTCTGGACCATTGCCTTAGCAACCTTTTCAATCGTCTTTTTGCTCTTCTTAGCTGAGATCTTTGCCACATCTGTGTTGACGGTTATCGTACTTGCTGCCAATATCGATGCAATAGGCTTTTGAGGTACATCATAATCATATCTTGACCTCTTGAGGGCAGTTACAACACTTTCTATACTTGTATCTTTGCTAAGCATATGGTCTATCTGCGGTTTAATAATACGGGCAAGAGCACTAATATTGCAGTAGTCACGCTGGAGTGAGTCCTGAAATGAGAGATCGCTACTAACTATCTCCCTAACGGCCTCAGTTATTGACTTTTCATTGCTGGCCAACATGGGTCAATATCAGCTTAATTTAGGTCGTTCCTGACCAAAAAATATAAATGTAATGCTTGAAAGGCACTCGCATGTAGTTGGGCAATAATGGAAAAGTCGTATTGGCTTACTCGGGCGGATTAGATACCTCTGTTTGTATAAGATATCTACAGACATTGCACAAGCTGGATGTTATAACAGTCACTGTAGACTGTGGTCAGCACGACAACTTTAAAGATATTGAAAGAAAGGCAGAAGCAATAGGTTCAATAAAACATCTTTACATAGATGCCCGCGAAGAATTTGCTCGCAATTATGTAGTCCCGAGCATTAAGGCTAATGGCCTATATCAGGGTAAATACCCACTTGCGACGGCTCTCGCTCGCCCACTGATTGCTGCAAAAGCAGTCGAAGTTGCAGAGAAGGAGGGCGCAACCGCAGTAGCTCACGGCTGCACAGGTAAAGGCAACGACCAGATTCGGTTCGATGTTACAATGCGTGCTCTTAGCCCTAACCTCAAAATCATTGCCCCAATACGTGACCTCAACTTGACGCGCGACCTCGAAATATCCTTTGCAAAAGAGCAGAACATACCAATAAGCTTGGAGGCAAAGAAATACAGCATTGACATGAACCTCTGGGGGAGAGCTTTAGAAGGGGGCAAAATAGAGGAAGCTGATTTCGAACCGCCTGAAGAGGCTTTTGAATTTATCAATTTTCAGAATGACAAGGCTGGTTATGTGGAGATCGAATTTGATAAGGGTATTCCGGTGGGTGTGGATGGCGAACATATCCCTCTCGTTGACCTTATCCAATACGTCAATGACAAGGCTGGTGCACATGGGGTCGGTATTATCGACCACATTGAAGACCGAGTGGTGGGAATTAAATCGCGGGAGGTGTATGAAGCACCAGCTGCCGTGGCAATAATTGAGGCCCACAAAGACTTAGAAAAAATGGTACTTACAAAGCATGAGCTTGCATTCAAGCAGATAGTTGACAGTCAGTGGAGCTGGCTTGCATATTCTGGTCTATGGCAAGATCCCTTACGCGCTGACTTGGATAGGTTTATAGATGCGACACAAAATCGTGTTTCAGGAAAAGTTAGGCTAAAGATGGAAAAAGGGTCGCTCAGGGTGGTCGGAAGGGAATCAGAATATTCTTTATACAGAAATAATTTGGCAACGTACGAGGCCGGTTCGACCTTTGACCAGAGCCTTGCAAAGGGGTTTGTGGAGCTGTGGGGGTTGCAGTCAGTTATTGCAAACTCCTTGACTGCAGACCTGTCTATAGATAGAAAAAACAAAAAGGAGGTAGAAAATGAAATCAAAAGTTGAATGCCAAGAGTGCGGGGCTGAAATCAGCGTGCCAGAAGATGCAGTAGTTGGGGAGATCATCACTTGCCCAGATTGCGGTGGGGAGTACGAGATTGCCTCAAAGGTAAGCGACAACTTGGAGCTGAAACCCGCTGAAAGAGTAGGCGAAGACTGGGGACAATAATGGTTGTTGAGGTAAGCATCCTTTGCGACAAAGTTCGCTTTGAGGAAAAAGCACTCTATGAAAAAACACAGAGTATAGGCATAAAGTCAAAGATAGTAGATGCAAAGACACTTAGTATCGGTACTTGTAGCAAGGCGACGGATTTACAACTAGGCGATGTGATACTGCAGAGAAGTG
>JAICPK010000142.1 GCA_025929855.1 Nitrososphaera sp. | reverse complement strand
CCGGCCTATTCCTTCCTTTTGCCCAAACAGCTTTGTCGTAATGTAGATTATGATTGTCGAAATGACAAGTCCCACTATGAATATGAGGGCTGATAGCAAATGATTTGTCATATTCGCATCCCATGTTTTTGAGGAAGAGATTATTTAAGCCTCTCTGATGTCTGTTTCTAGTGAAGCAACATTAAATTAGCCCTTTGGCAAATCTTAAGATAAGCCGGTCATAGCGGCAGGGTGCGACCCGGTCCCATTCCGAACCCGGAAGTCAAACCTGCTGTCGCTGCTGTGTTACTGATCTGCGAGAGCGGTCGGGAAGCAGCAGTGCTGGCATCTTTCTCTAACTACTTTTCAGCATAGTCTCCCAGGTGTATCCTCTTGACTAGTTGCCTAACATTATAGCCTATCAGATCTATTGCCGGGAAGGCTGACGCAAGGCCGGCTGGCTCCCATGCCTGAGTTTCTATGACGCAGCAATAGTTTGCTGCTTTTATTATTATCCTTTTCAATTCCTCCTTCATTATGTTTCTTGCAAAATCCTTTGACAATACCGCGTCTTTTGCTAGCATGTTTGCGATCACGCCGCCGCTCCATCCCATGTTTATCACCTTGCCGTCGGATAGCGTGTAGTACGGCGCGGCATCGAACAACTTGTGGGCATTGTCGTCGGTATCTACAATAAAGTCATTTTCTACAAGGCAGTAGATATCATAGAATGGGCCCATGCGCATCACTTCCTCTATGCCGATGAAGTCTATGCTGCCGCTCATTATTCGGATAAAGCCGTCCCTATTTGAAAGCCATCGCTCAAAGTACGGTCTTTTCATAGGATGCACGTCCAGCTCCATGCTGCCTATTCTGCAACTAAAGCCCTGCTCTTCGAGGGCTCGTACAAGTGTGCTCAATGGAAACAGCGGCATAATTCTCCATCATGTTGACAGCTGCTTTTCGTCTTCCATCAGCAGTTTGACAAGTGTTCTTACTCCAAAGCCGCTAGCCCCTTTGTGGTTGTAACTTTTCTCATGTGTTCCTTCTTGCATCCATGCAGTGCCAGCAATATCAATATGGACCCAAGGAACATCATTGACGAAGTTAGATAGGAATGCTGCAGCGGTGATCACTCCACCAGCTCTGCCTCCAATATTCTTGATATCTGCATAGGTGCTCTTTATCTGCTCATGATATTCCTCGTACAGCGGAAGCTCCCACATCTTTTCTCCGGTCCTATCTGATAGCTTGCGCAGCCTGTCTATCAACTGTTTGTTGCTGCCTACCACCGCGGCTACATTGGCTCCAAGTGCAATTACAGCAGCACCAGTAAGCGTAGCTAAATCAATTACAGCCTTTGGACTGTGTGTGACGATTCCATATGCTAGGGCATCGGCAAGTATCATACGACCCTCGGCATCAGTATTCAGCACTTCTACTGACTTGCCGTTGTACATTCTGATGATATCGCCTGGTCTGTACGAAGTAGCAGATGGCATATTTTCAACAGATGGTACAATACCTACAACATTGACTGCCAACTTCATCGAAGCAACTGCCCGTATAATGGCTAGAACCGTGCAGCCACCACATTTATCAAATTTCATTTCATCCATTTTTTCGCTAGGTTTTATAGAAATGCCGCCAGTGTCAAAAGTCACCGCCTTGCCTACCAGCAAATATGGCTTTTGTTGAGGGTCACTTGCGCCTGTGTATTCCAGGACTATGAGCTTGGGAGGATTATTGCTTCCCTTGCCCACTGCCACAATACCACCCATCCCCATATTTTCAAGCTCATAGCGATCCATTACTCGTACCTTCATGCCGTAGTCTTGCGCTAGCGAAACCGCGATGCTTGCCAGAAGAGCTGGTGGGCAGTCGTTTGGTGGGAGGTTGCTGATATCACGTGCAAAGTTTACCGCCTCGACTATTAGGTTTGCCTTCTCAACAACCGACTGAAATCTTAGAGAATCAGAATTGATCAATATTATCACTTCTTCAATTTTTTTTGTGGCCGGCTCTTTGGCCTCCTTGTACTTGTCAAACGAGTATGATGCAAGAGCGATTCCCTCTGTCATGGCCTCTATAAGCCCTTCGTCAAGGTTTGAGAACTGTAGTATTGAAAATTCCTTTATTTCCAGCTCTCGAGCCTTCCGCGTTGCCTTCCCTGCACAGATCCGTGCACTTTCATCCGTGAATTTTTCCCGCTTGCCAAGACCAAGTAGCATTATCTTTTTCATCGGGCCCTTACCCAACGTATAAACCACTATTGAGGAGCCAAATGTCCCACGGAACTCTTTGTTCTCCAGCGTTTCTCGGATTGAAGAAAAGATTGCTGAGTCTAACTCCTTTGAATGTGGAAAGTCCTGTTCGCCTTCAAATATACCTATCACCAGAAGTGGAGTCTGCTTTTGATCTATCTTAGCCTTCTCGACTTTGACCTGTACCACGACACACTAGAGTTCAGTATTGACTTTATTTTAAGTTTATAATCGCACAAATAACACAAGGCGACAATGCAAATTGCCTTTGGCACTTGAGCTGCCGGTACTCTGCCAAATTAGCTTTTTCCTCTGTAGGGTAGAAGATGCAGAGGGTTATTATCTTAGAGGTCAGAATATGCCTGCATTCTCCACTGCTTCCTCTCATTACAACAGTGAGAAACCGCTTTTATGCCGATGCCACACAGAGTGCGATATAGTCACTGCAACTCTCACGTGTTAAATCTGAATGTCGTTCCCTTTCGGAGTGTACCAGCGATCCTCTTTAACACATCCGTGAGCGTATAGCACGACATATTGTTGGTTTTGT
>JAICPK010000112.1 GCA_025929855.1 Nitrososphaera sp. | reverse complement strand
CGCAGACAGTTGTACAAATAACGATGCCAAAGAAGCGCTACGAGAAAATCGGCAGTCCACGAGTAGGTGACAAGCTTCTGATAGACATCAGTAGGGGATAAGTTGTCTTTTCAGCTCTTCGATTGATTTAATCGGGAGCGAACAGGTATAGTTTCTGCAAACAAACGCAGTTTCCTGTCCTCCTTCGGCTTCGCGCCCCTTAAAATAGCGGTAATGTTGTAGCTTTGCGAGTTCGCTTGGATGGACTATACTAATTATGCCGTGTGGAAGAAATTGCCTATTAAGCCAAGCTTCTAGACCTGAAGTGTTGTTAGTATTATTGCTGCTGTTGTTAGTAACAATCATTGTTATTTCTACCGGCTTTTTCACGTAAAGGTAAATTGAGTTCAGCATCTGCCCAAAGCCAAAGGGATTTTCAGCGGCTGACTTGGAGCCAGCTTTCATTATTCTGACGGCCTTCTCAAGGTAACTGTCGTTTTGAGTGTAATAGTGAAGCCTCAACAGATTGGATGCAGCCATAGAATTGCCACTTGGCATGGCAAGGTCATAAAAGTTCTTTGTCCTTGAAATCAGCTGCTCATGGTCATCAGATGTAAAAAATAGGTTGCCTTCCTTCTCATCCCAAAAGTGCTGTAGTATAAAATCCGTATACATGATCGATTTATCAAGGTACTCCTCTTTTGAATTTACAGCAAATAGGTCTAGCAGGCCACTGACGTAAAAGGCATAGTCTTCAAGATACGCGTTCAGTTTCGATTGCCCATCTTTGAAGGTACGCCTCAGGCGGCCGTCGCCTGAGGCGAGCTTGCTTTCAATGAATTCAACTGCATTCTTCGCAGCGTGTAAGTATTTTGTAAGTCCGCTGACAGCATAACCTTTTGCAAAACCCGATATCATAAGTCCGTTCCAAGACGTTAGAATCTTTTCATCTCTTGCAGGTTTAACTCTTTCTTCCCTTACTGCAAAGAGCTTTGTGGAAGCATCTCTGAGTATCTGGGTCACCTGTTCAGGAGTCTTGTTATAGTTCTTGGCAAGACTTGTTATTAGCACTCTGATATTGAGGATGTTCTTGCCCTCAAAATTGCCTCCTTGTGTGACGCCATAGCGTTCGCAAAAGATGTTAGTAGAGGTTTCGTCATCAATTACGTTTTCGATCTCTTTCCTTTTCCAAAGATAGAACTTACCTTCTTCTCCCTCTGAGTCTGCATCCTGTGCAGAGTACAATCCACCGTCAGGATGTGTCATTTCTCTTATTACATAGTCGAGTGTCTTGCATGTTGTCTGCATATAGGACTCGGCCTTTGTAATCTGATAGAGTTCAGCATACATTTGCGAGAGGAGAGCGTTGTCGTAGAGCATTTTTTCAAAATGCGGTACAAGCCATTTTTGGTCAGTGGCATAACGAGCAAAGCCTCCACCAAGATGATCGTGAATGCCGCCTTCGGCCATCTTGTCTGCAGTGAATATGACAAAGTCTCGAAAGCGGTTGATACCAGAAAGGTCATAGTATCTTAACAGGAACATAAGATTCGAGGCGTTTGGGAATTTTGGGGCATGCCCGAACCCGCCATATATCCTATCTCCCATTTGAAGCAACCCGACTGCAGCCTCGTCAAGTATGGACCGCTCCAAGATTATTTTCTCTGTTATATCTGGTCGTGAGACCAGATCCATTGCTGTCTGAGATAGAGCATGAGTGAACTCGCTGCTTGCTGCTTGGATCTCACTCTTCTTGTTGTTGTACGCGTCAGTGAGCTGAAGCAGTATATTCCTAAAGCCGGGCATGTTGTAATGGCTGCTGCCATCTTTTGGAAAATAGGTTCCAACATAAAATGGCTTTTGATCCGGTGTCAAAAAAATCGACAGCGGCCAACCGCCGGTTCCAGTGGCAAGTTGGCAAGCGCGTTGATAAATATCATCGAGGTCTGGACGCTCCTCTCTGTCAACCTTGATGTTGATAAAGTTCTCGTTCATTATCTTGGCAACTTCATTATCTTCAAACGACTCATGTGCCATGACATGGCACCAGTGACATGCGCTATAACCAATGCTCAGGAAGATTGGCTTATCCGCATCCTTTGCTTTTTGTAGAGCCTCCTCTCCCCAAGGATACCAGTCAACAGGATTGTAAGCATGCTGTAGAAGATAAGGACTTGTTTCCCTTGAAAGTCTGTTGGGTTTTCTGGTGTTAGGGCGGTCCGCGCTCTCTTCTTGCATCAACGAGATTTGCAGCCCTATGCTATATAGAGCTTGTATTTTGAAACTTAAAATCTTGACCAATAAGAGCGAGCATTCAGGTCTCCTTTCAAAATTTCAACTCGCAAGAACAATTGTCTTTGGATATCAGTAACAAAGCTTAATGACAGCTACAGCCCGGTCTGCCAGTCAGTCGATTGGACGTGGTCAAATCCAGATATGTAATAAAAAAACTTTTTAAATCATCTGCAAGAGGTTATCATTACTATCAGATTGCATAATAATATTGAGAATTCTTGCAAAGCGTTTATTTAGCTCCTTTGTATAACTTTAGGCAAAAATACTAACTCAGACTTAGCTTTGTTACTTGTTACGGATAACGCTCAATGGTTGAATTCGAAAAGGTTTATATCAGTGTACTGCAAAAGGATGGATGCTTCGAACGCAATGTTAAAGGCGGCGTCAGTGAGGATGTTTGGTCTTAGCGCCATTTTGTGATTCACTGACCTCCAGTTGCGCTCATACTATGGAGATCCGATGACTACATTGGATCTGACTCGGTCACACGAACACCCAAATACGATCCGCACAATACCAAGTTGTCCGGCCGTACTCTCATTATAATTGAGAAAAATAAAGGATTGACTCCGGTTGATCCTGCCGGACCCGACTGCTATCAGAGTGGGACTAAGCCATGCGAGTCAACGCCGCAAGGCGTGGCATACGGCTCAGTAACACGTAGTCAACATGCCCAAAGGACGTGGATAACCTCGGGAAACTGAGGATAAACCGCGATAGGCCAAGGTTTCTGGAATGAGCCATGGCCGAAATCTATATGGCCTTTGGATTGGACTGCGGCCGATCAGGCTGTTGGTGAGGTAATGGCCCACCAAACCTGTAACCGGTACGGGCTTTGAGAGAAGGAGCCCGGAGATGGGCACTGAGACAAGGGCCCAGGCCCTATGGGGCGCAGCAGGCGCGAAACCTCTGCAATAGGCGAAAGCCTGACAGGGTTACTCTGAGTGATGCCCGCTAAGGGTATCTTTTGGCACCTCTAAAAATGGTGCAGAATAAGGGGTGGGCAAGTCTGGTGTCAGCCGCCGCGGTAATACCAGCACCCCGAGTTGTCGGGACGATTATTGGGCCTAAAGCATCCGTAGCCTGTTCTGCAAGTCCTCCGTTAAATCCACCTGCTCAACGGATGGGCTGCGGAGGAAACCGCAGAGCTAGGAGGCGGGAGAGGCAAACGGTACTCAGTGGGTAGGGGTAAAATCCATTGATCTACTGAAGACCACCAGTGGCGAAGGCGGTTTGCCAGAACGCGCTCGACGGTGAGGGATGAAAGCTGGGGGAGCAAACCGGATTAGATACCCGGGTAGTCCCAGCTGTAAACGATGCAGACTCGGTGATGGGTTGGCTTCGAGCCAACCCAGTGCCGCAGGGAAGCCGTTAAGTCTGCCGCCTGGGGAGTACGGTCGCAAGACTGAAACTTAAAGGAATTGGCGGGGGAGCACCACAAGGGGTGAAGCCTGCGGTTCAATTGGAGTCAACGCCGGGAATCTTACCGGGGG
>JAICPK010000152.1 GCA_025929855.1 Nitrososphaera sp. | reverse complement strand
GTGAAGAAAAATTATCTGTGATTTATTAGATAAATAAAAACAGAGTACAAACACTCAATAGATAAAAACTCTCTTTCTCACACATTGAGTAGTAATGTGTTCTATCATTGGTATCCTTAGTAAGGATATTGTCGCGCCGGCACTAGTCGACAGCCTCAAGAGAATGGAATATAGAGGCTACGACAGCGTTGGGATAGCGACACTTTCAACTAATAATAAGATTTCCGTAAGAAAAGGAATTGGCAAGGTGAGCCAAGTAAACAGCCTCCTTAACCTTGTAGCGATGGAAGGATATGTTGGTATCGGCCATACCAGGTGGGCTACGCATGGCGGTGTCACAGAGTATAATGCCCATCCTCACTCTTGCTGTAACAACAATATCGCAGTTGTACATAATGGAATAATTGAGAATTACCTACCACTTAAGGAAGAGCTAGTTAGGAAGGGACATGTCTTCCGAAGCGAGACAGACACTGAAGTCATTGCTCATTTGCTTGAAGAGTATTACAACATAGGTAGAGATATCAAGCGAGCAATGATGGAAACAGTAAATCAGCTTGAAGGGTCATATGCATTTGTGGCCATGTTTTCAAATGGCACGCTTTCATGTGCACGCCTTGACGAGCCACTTGTCATTGGGATCTCTGACAATACTTATTTTGCATCAAGCGACGTGCTCGGCTTTTTGCAGTATACAGATCAGGCAATATTTCTTGATAATCGAGACATGGCGATAATTGACAAGTCCGGCGGCGTTAGTATTGTCAATTTCAGTGGCGAGCCGGTGACAAGGAGCATCACCAAAGTAGCATGGGAGCTTGCTGACGCCAATAAAGGTGAATTTGCACACTATACGATCAAGGAAATATTTGAGCAACGCACAAGTGTCAAGGCAGCCACCTACCAAGACGAGCACAAGATAAAGGCGTTCTGTGATTCAATTCTAAGCGCTAGCAATATCCTTGTGACCGGTAGTGGCTCAAGTTATCACACTTCACTCATAGTCTCTATGATGGGCTCTCGCTTTTTGAAGAAGCGGTTTGAGCCAGTTATGGCAAGTGAGTTCCAGTACAATATGGACTCAATAGACAAAAATACCGTAATTATTGCGATATCTCAAAGTGGTGAGACTGCAGATGTACTATCCGCGACCAAGCTTGCAAGAGAAGCTGGTGCAAAAATACTAGCCATTGTAAATGTTCAGACGTCTTCGCTTGCGAGAACTGCAGATGTTTCACTCAGCATCAAATCAGGCCCTGAGATAGGCGTTGCAGCAACAAAGAGCTTTACTGGTCAGGTGTCACTAGCCTATGCAATACTTGACAGGATCAGTGGAGGCAAGATTGGCTTTGATAGGGAGGTAATTTCAGACAAGATATCAAAAATGCTTGCACAACAGGAGAGTATTGAAAGGCTGGTGAACATTACGATGCCAAAGGTAAACGACATTTACCTGCTTGGCAGGTCTATTCATTTCCCAATTGCACTTGAAGGCGCGCTAAAAATGAAAGAGCTCGCTTATGTCCATGCAGAAGGAATTGCGGCAGGTGAGCTAAAACATGGTCCACTTGCTCTGATGGATAAGAATGCAGTGGTCTTTGTGCTCAACCCCGATGATAGGACTTACAGCGACATGCTTTCTAGTGCACACCAGGTAAAGGCGAGGGGCGCCAAGGTAATTGGCATTTCAAATGTGCCAAATGATATCTATGATGCGATGATAGAGATTCCCAAGATAGACAATGACTTGCTGTATCCGCTGGTCGAAATCATCCCGTTGCAGCTGTTCTCTTACTACCTTGCGCTTCAGAACAATGCGAATCCAGACTTCCCGCGGAACCTTGCAAAATCAGTCACTGTCAGGTAAAAAAGTATAATTATAGTTTAATTGCATGAGAATATCACGGAGAAGATGATGATGTGGCATCAGCAGGCAGCAGCAGTGGTAGTAGTATTGAAGAAGTAAATTGCGAAAATTGTGGCAACCCCATTGATGCATGTATGTGCGTCTGCCCTTACTGCGGTCAGAAGGATTCATGCGAATGCTGCCTCTACGATGCTGCAACTGGTGGCGGATAATAAAATAATATAGAGAGTTCTAAAGCATTAAAAGAAGGACACGCGAAGAAACTCAAGTTGGAAAAAAAACCCATTACGAATTCGTTTAGTTGGGTAATAGGTGGAGCCCAAGGAAGCGGAGTTGACTCTGCCGCGAACATTTTTTCCCGTGCCTGCGCCATAGGAGGTCTGCACTTATTTGGCAAGAGGGAATACTATTCCAATATCAAGGGCGAGCATAGCTACTTTACTGTAAGGGTTAGCAACGAACCTTTGCGTTCTCATGTTGACCAGATCAACATGCTCGTTTCGTTTGATGCTGAAACCATTTTT
>JAICPK010000050.1 GCA_025929855.1 Nitrososphaera sp. | reverse complement strand
AGGCCTATGACTATGCCTATCTTTTTCGCATCAAGAGCCTTATAGACGGACAGTATAGCTTTCTTTTGCATGCCTTGAGCAAATTCATTTACTTCAGTATATTCTTCAAAATATGGGTCGAGCATGAACGTCGGTTTTTCAGTAGACAAAGCCACGCTAGCAGAATGAAACATGCTTTGTCCTAGAAAAATGTAGGCGTCAACCTGCTTTTGTATATTATAGGCCGGATAAAATTCGCAACCAAACACCTGCGCGTCACGAAGTTGGCCTCTGCCTCTCCCAATTATGATCTTGTAGCCATGATCTTCAAATATCTTTTTCACGCTGTCTATTCTGTGAAGGTGTTGGCTGTCGGTTACAAGCGAGAGTGTGTTGTACTTTCCTGCAAGCTCTCTTGCGCACTTCTCGGCTACGATATCAAAGCTGATGTCATCATATGCATCTATCATCATGACCTTATGGCCAAAAGTATCCAATGCAATGGTGTGGCCGATATTGAATAGAATGTCTGCCGCCAACATGTCTGCAGCGTGCGTGTTAAGATCACATGAACCCCAACATGCATCACCTATGATATAGACTTGAATGCCAAAGGTTTCGGCTATGTGGTCAGCTACATCCTGCAATTTTGGGATTAAAGCCTCCGGCCCATTTAGTGCAACTGACCTGGGTTTTTTATGCTCTATTGCTTCAAAAATCTTTTTCTCATTTACTCTGATTGTCATGCTTGACGCTTTGTCACCCTTATTGCAAACTTTGGGCACACTGCTTCACATCCAAAGCAGTAAATGCAGTCGCGCTCCCTTGCAGGTATAGCTTTCCTGTCAGCACCCGCCCCATGCCAATCAAATACATTTACAGGACATACTTCAATACATGCGCCGTCTCCTATGCAAGAATCAAAGTCGACTGCCACGTCAGTGCCATAAATCCCCAGGGTACTTGACGCATTTTTCCACACCTTAAGCGTATCATAGGTTATAGGAACCCTGTTTGCCTGAAAATTGGGATCGATAGGCAATATAAGAGAAAGCATTTTGACAAACTCAATTTAAATCATGCTACAAGAAAGATCGGAGGCAGCCTGCCGGTACCACCGTTGGCAAAAGGTCCCATTTCAGGCCTTGCAAGATCCACCACGTAGACGTGCCAGCAGGGTTATGACGCCTTAGGGTTGCTCCCTCCCGGACCTCACCCCTTTCGGCGATTTGCGGTCGAGACTCCGCCTTCGCGTAGGTCGCCGCTCATAACCATCCAGCACGGCATGATTTCATTTCCGCAAGGCCAGCGAGTACCTCCTGCCAGCGGATTTACCCGGCAGTTACTGATCCTGGCATAAAGCCGATTTCCAGTATGGGGTACGGCTGGCACCCCGATCCTCCCTGCCTCTTTATACCCTTGGTAAAATGACTATATTTGCTTGTTGGACATTATAAGATACTTAACGTCTTACACACTGAGCAGATATCGCCTGTAGAAACACGTCCGCATCTTGAACACTTCTTGGTTTCAGGAGGAGGATTGCCGCTACGGAGAACCTTTGAGATTTTTGTCATTGACCTGTAGGCATTGTATTTGATGCCTGGATGATCCTTCTCTAGTCGATTGAAAAATTCGCGCAAATCTGTGCGTATACTTTCATGCATGTAGGGGCACTCTTCTGACTGAAATGGGATGTCGCGCTGAAGGGCATAGAATGCGATCTCATATTCATAAATTTCGACAAAGGGCTTGACTTTTTTCATGCCGGTTTGTGTGTATTGCACAGGCTCGGGATAAATCCAGCCTATCCGCTCTACGTCGCCTGCCAACAAGTTGATCATGAAGGTCTGCAACTGATCGTCCATGTTATGTGCAGTCGCAACTACGTCCGCTTCTACTCTTTCAGCTGCAATATCTATTGCACGTCGGCGGAATGTGCCACACATTGAACAAGATGATTTTTTTTGTGATGATCGCTGAATTATGGCCTGATCCATGTCTATACCAAAGAGTGAGTGGTAGCTGAGGATCTTGCTTTCTATGCGAAGCTGTCTACAAAAGTCCTTTACTATCTCTAGTGATTCTTCACGATACCCTTTGATGCCTTCGTCTATAGTGACTGCGACTAATTCATTGCCATTGTTTGGATGCTGATCAAAAAGCATCTTTAAGATATATAATAGAGACAAACTATCTTTGCCACCAGAAACTCCTACCGCGACCTTGTCACCATACTCTATCATTGAATATTTTGAAATCGTCTTTGCAGCCTTGCTTTCAATTGAACGCAAGAAGCATTTCTTACATAGGTGTTCACCAGAATGTGCTCTGTAGTAGAGGCTCTCTTCTTTTTGGCACTTGGAACAGCAAGGCATATTTGGTTGTTAGCGAAGTCCAAGAGTTATTAATCATTCGAGCACGAATCATTAATAAATCGATGGATTGTACTCTTTTCGTGCTATTACCCTCAGAGTTACTGGACGAGGTCAACCTCCGGATATTAGATATCTTGAGTCGAGATGCATCCCGTCCATTTGTGGATATAGCTAAGGAACTTGAAATCTCCGATGCGACGGTACATATCCGGGTTAGGAGGCTTCTGGCAGCCGGCATCCTTCGCAAATTCACAATTGCAGCGGACAACGCGCTATTAGGCTATAACCATCTTGCCTTCTTAGGAATAAATATTAACGAAGGTTCAGCCGACGAAGTAATCGCCACGCTATCACAGTTTGATGAAATACTAGAGCTACACGAGATGTATAGCCAGTTCGATCTGCTTTTGAAGATACGTACAAAAAGCCTCGAAGAGATGAGAGATATAGTAGCCAACAAGATAGGCAGAATTCCTCAGATAACGGAAGCGGAATTGATGACAGTTCTAAAAACTATCAAGGAGGAGCAGCTGATTCCCCTAAAAAAAGATATTGCAGATGCTGCAAGTGCAGCTGCTCCATAGCTGTTGGTATTTACTTTTGCTGTTTGTCTTTCTTTGAAGATTGCCACCAGTCAAGGTATTCGTCATGATGCTTTCTGCGAGGGTCTTCTCTTGATCTCTTGGCCCTGTCGCGCAACTCGTCTATCTTTTCAGAGGATGCAAAGAGCCCACAGCTTTTGCATATAAAGCTCTTGCTAGTAAGGTCGTACTTTAGCTCCCCTCCACATTCAGGACAAAAACTTGCCAATTACTAGCCCTATTTCAGTTACGCCAATAAAAGGTTTTCAAGTATGCCTAGCTCACCAGGGGGAACACCGTAGTTTCAAAAGAGAAAAGGAATAGTGTCCTAGATTTTAGCTCTTCTTTTAGCAATAATTGAAGCCGTCATGTAAAGTACAAATCCAGAAGCTACAATTATTACACCGTAAAGTGATAGTGCGCCTCTCTCAAAGTATTGTCCAAATCCGACTAACAGGGCACCCATAATTAAAAGACCAATGCCTGCGCGTGCAGCGCCTGGCATCTGTATCTTCTCCTTATTCTTCTTTTTCGACAATGCTGCTGCTAAGATTTTACGAGTAGATAATGTTATAGTTTTTATGGCATCCTTTGGCAAGATAGAAACAAAGGCATGAAGATAGCAGTTGTCGGAATCGGGGTAGCAGGTGCATATCTTATGAACAGGCTCAGCGATGATCACGACACCCATGTAGTGGGGTTTGAGCGTATGGAAAAGGATGAGCATGATGCAGTATGTGCTTGGGCCACATGCGAAAACGTGATGGCAGGCCTTACAAGAAATTGTGGCCTTAATTTCGATGACTATGTCTTGCATAACGGCCAGCACATGCAAGTGGACTTGGAGGAGAAGGACAGCATCGATATAAGACTTAAGGGAATGGTGAGCTATGACAAGCTGCATCTGATCCAAGATATGATAAGGGGCACAGAAATAAAGTTTGGACGCGCTCCAAGAAAGGACGAACTTGAATCTGATTTTGACATCATTATCGATTCAACCGGCTTTCACCGCAACTATTTGCCTCGAGTTGGAAATGAGACATGGATTCCCTGTGTGCAATACAAAGTTCGCTACCCTCAGGGCAAAGAGCCCTTTGACGATTTTTATTTGCGAGCATTTCCATCTATGTCTGGTTACTTTTGGTATTTTCCGCTTGGCAACGGCCAGGCCCATATAGGAGCAGGCGATTTCTCAAAAAGTCACAACCACTTTGTGGATGAATTCTTGAAAAAGTACGAGTGCGAAGTAATAAAAAAAGTAGGTCGGCCTGTCAGGCTGACTCCTCCGGAAAACTGCGAGCCCTTTACGGATGGTCGCAAGTCGATAGGAGCAGGTGAGTCGATAGGTACTGTATATCCTCTGCTGGGCGAGGGCATAATTCCGTCGACTTGGTGCGCCGAACTCCTTGTCCAGAACCTTCATGATAAGACAGCATATCGGCAAGCAGTGCTAGAAAAATTCAAGATATACTCTCTTGTTTTCAAGTTCATCAAGCTAAAAATCACAGGCAAGTTCAACATGATAAAGCATGGGATGGACATGCTCAAATTATACAGGCATATGAAGAGTGAAGAAGAGCGCTATGGCATGAACGTCAAAATGAGCGATATGCTAAAGGTGTCAGGAATCTAAAGCTTTAAAAATCTATCAATAGCATTGAGGTTAATGAGCGCAGCTAGCGATCAATCTAGGCAGCAGGAATTGGCTGCAATGGAGCAGAGGATAAATGAATTGGTCCAGCAGTCAAGGATTCTTGAAGCATATATGAATGACATCATGACACGGCAAGTGACAGTAAGCAAGTTAATGGAAGAGGCCCATTTGGCTTCAAATACTATTCAAAACATCCATTCTGAATCTGACGTAGAGTCGCTAATGCCTATTGGCATCGGTGTTTACGTCAAGACCACGGTACCTCCAATCAAGAAATTACTCATTAACTTGGATGCTGGCGTCGCCATTGAAAAGAGTAGGGAAGACGCGCTTAATTACGTGGAAACGAGGATAAAAGAGTATGAAGTAGCAGCAAGGCAGCTTGAGGCTCAAAGACAAGAAATAACAATGCGCATAAACCAGCTGCAATCGCAGATAAACCAGATGATACAGGCTGCCCAGCAACCCGGTTGATGCCTGTTCTGGTTGAAAATAGTCATGTTTGATAAACTGAAAAAGGCCTTTTCTAGAGCAGCGAAGGGCGTAGCTCAGAAAGAGCTTACTGAAAAAGTCCTTGACGACGTACTGCTTGATCTCCAGATCGCGCTTTTGGAAAGCGACGTGGCGCAGGAAGTAGTTGACGACATATCTGCGAAGCTGAAAAAAGAGCTGCTCGGCCTAAAGCTGGAAAAAGAGCAGGAAGCAACCGAGATAGTCCAGTCAAAATTGCGAATGGCTCTGGCTGAAATTTTTGAACGGACCCATAAGTTTGATTTGATTGAAAAAATAAAGATGAAAAAGGAAGCCAAGAGCGGACCCTTCGTCATTGTTTTCCTAGGTATTAACGGAACAGGGAAGACAACCACTGTTGCCAAGATAGCAAACCTATTGCGAAAGGCAGGCTTTTCCGTGGTAGTAGCGGCGGGTGATACCCATAGGGCAGGGGCTATCGAGCAGCTCGAACAGCATACAAATAGGTTATCTCTTAAAATAGTAAAACAGAGATATGGAGCCGATCCCTCGTCTGTAGGACGGGATGCATACGATCACGCGAAAAAGAACCATATCGACATAGTTCTCATGGATACTGCTGGTAGGATGCAGACATCAAAGAATTTGATGGATGAAATGGGCAAAATAGTAAGAGTCGTCAAGCCAGATGTAAAGTTGTTCATAGGCGACGCGCTTGCCGGCAACGACACAATAAACCAAGCAAGGGAGTTTTACCACTATACCAATTTTGACGGTGCCATACTAACCAAGGTAGACGCAGACGCGAAGGGAGGGTCGGCAATTTCAATTGCATACATTACTTCAAGGCCAATTGTATACATTGGCATGGGACAAGGCTATGATGATATTATCCCTTTTGACTCTAACAAGTTCATTGAGTCGCTATTTGAAAGCGGGAGCCAGGTAGGAGGAGTAAGTGTCGAGGAGGTGACATCGATGCAGACGATTTCAGAAATAGCAGTTGAAAAAGCTAAGTCAGGAGATCCACAAACCCTCAGGGAAGAGGAAAAAGACATAGTATTGCTGTCCAAGCCTCCAGTCAATACATCTAGCCCTATGGACGGAATTACTCTTCAGGAGCAGCATCAACAAGCAGTCAAGGAACTTGCGCCAAAACCTTCTGTGCATAACCCTGAGCCATACAAGGTTAAGGAGCAGCCCAAAGAAAAAAAGAGCAGGTTTGGATTCTTTGGCAAGAAAAGAACAAATGAAGATCACAGCAAGGAAGAGGCGGAAGAGGTAGACAAGAAGGAAAAGTACCAGCTAGAAGAAAAGCGAGCAGTAGAGCAACAAGGAGAAGAAGAAAAAGAAAAAGAACAAAAAGAAAATGAAAGGGCGAGGTTGAAGGAAGAAGAGAAGTATAGGAGCGATAAGGAAAGGAACCTGCGAGAAGATAAGGACACTAAAGAGCAAGAAGAAAACAAAGTAGTCTATTTAACAGATGAAGACATTGAAGATCTCCTCAAGTAAGAAAGACATCCTAAGTATCACAGATCTGAGCACGAATGAGATCGATGTGATCCTGATGCTTGCAGAAAAACTTAAGCATGAACAAAAGAGAGGCAAATCTCGACCATTTTTGCAGGGAAAAACGCTTGGCATGATCTTCCAAAAACCGTCGACTAGGACTAGAGTCAGTTTTGAAGTCGGCATGTACCAGCTAGGTGGGGACGCAGTTTACCTCGGTTCAAACGACATCCAGCTATCGCGAGGTGAAACGATCGAAGATACAGCCAAAACCCTTTCACTTTATTTGGACTGCATAATGGCACGAGTCTATAACCACAAAGATATCCAGACTTTGGCTAGATATGCTTCAGTGCCGGTAATAAATGGGCTTTCAGACTCATTTCATCCATGTCAGATTCTGGCCGACCTTATGACAATAAAGGAGCACAAGAAAAAGCTAAGAGGGTTACAACTTGCT
>JAICPK010000162.1 GCA_025929855.1 Nitrososphaera sp. | reverse complement strand
GCCAAAGCCAAATTCTTCACCTGTTGCCTCGACAGAGGCCACCAGTATCTCGCTTACTACTATGACACCAGCCATGCTTGCCGCAAGGAGTAGAAATGATTTTTTCTTACTCCAGTGTGTGCCATGGCTTTCCTGGATGTCCTCAGCAGTTTCAGGCGATGTGAACAGGTGTTTGTGGGTAATGAATGTGAACACTATACCAAGGATGTAAACGATCATCAGAATGAATGCCAATGCATCGCTCAGCAGTTGTACCTGCCCTTGGTTTTCTGAAGGCGAAAGGTTGGTGCTTGCCAAAATGGTTGGGACTGCAAGACCGATTATTGCCAAGAAAAGCATGGATGCCTGGATACCGATATTTTCCCTGCTAAAGGTTTGCTCTTTATATCTAAAGCCACCAGCAATAACGCTCAGCCCCAAGATGAGAAGTATATTGCCAATTATTGCACCCGTAATGGATGCCTTGACTAAGTCTAGTAGACCTGCGCTTATGGCAACCACTGCAATAATGATCTCCGCAGCATTTCCAAAGGTGACGTTCAGAAGTGAGCCTGCTGCTGGGCCATAGTGGGTTGCAAGATGTTCTGTGGAATCACCTATCAGTTTTGCAAGTGGAATGAGCGCTATTGCTGATACTATGAATAGAACCAAATGATCAGCATGAGCAAACTCTAATCCAGCAGCTATTGGCGCAAATATTAGAAGGACGTAAATAGCCGAGGATTTTGATAGCCTAACAGATTTGAGCAACTATGACTTTTCATAATCAGTTGTGCAGCAGGCTTTAATTGTTTTTATGACGACGGTCCTCTCCCAGCTCTCCACTCTCTCCCTGTCTCTAACCAAGCATATCTTCAGTGTCTGTATAACCGAAGATTAAACTGCTAACAGCGATTCCATCTACAACTAGCTTGACTGACCTAAAGTACAGTTGTTGTTGTGAAATTAAAGGTGCGGGGGGTGGGATTTGAACCCACGAATCCCTAAGGAACAGGGTTGCAGGAACCAGCCGGCTCATTCTAAGCTTCGCACTCTTTTTCCTTTAAAAAGAAAAAGAGACCTGCGCCGTTGACCGGGCTTGGCGACCCCCGCGCGACTCAGAATGCAAGAACCAGCAGCCAAATTTATCTATTTATAGGTTGGCAGTTGTAAAAATAATATAGCATAAACATGCAAGCAAGCAATGTCAGACCGCGGCTTTTTGGCACGAATGGGGTACGCGGAGTTTATGGTCAAGAGCTTACAAATGATCTTGTTATTGATCTCTGCTATGCGCTTGGCACATATTTTGGCAAAGGACCCATAGTCGTAGGATATGATGGACGCAAATCGCACCCTGTCCTGTCAAGACTCGTTAGGTCCACTCTCAACTCTGCGGGGCTTGACACTGCAAGCGCGGGCCTTATGCCGACTCCTTGCCTGCAGTACGCTGCAAAGCGCCTAGGATACAACGGAGGCGTCATGATAACTGCATCACATAACCCGCCCGAGTACAACGGGATCAAACCTACTGCGGCGGATGGCGTAGAAATTCCGAGGGAGGACGAGCTCAAGGTAGAG
>JAICPK010000063.1 GCA_025929855.1 Nitrososphaera sp. | reverse complement strand
TATAAAAATATAGCAGGTCAGAAGATCGCAAAGATACTTTTGCCTCAACTAGGCTATCTGCAACATAAGAAATACTACCTCTTTTCCTCACGGTTGTTAACATTGTACATGGAGACAAAGTATACGCGTACATTTCTATAAGGATTCTAAAAACAGAAGCAACTGTTATGATTTAGAGTGGGAATGCGTTGGACACCTCCTGTAGTGCTTGACAGACCAGGCCTGAAATAATATACACCTAATGTACTTGTGCAATACACTTCAAAAGCAAAACAAAAAATGTACACGATAACTCAATGGGCGAATTAGCATAAGGATGCTCCCAAACTCCTTGTTAGTATTCTAAATTGCTGTCTCCATACGCCCCCTCCCCCTGCAGTGCACCATTCATTATATAGCTCCTTTAAAAAACTACTATCCAATGACAAATGCTTCAAGAAATGTAGCAGAATTAGAGATAGAGGATATTGAAGGTATTGGGCCAACTACAGCCCGCAAAATGAAGGAAGCAGGCATAGGTTCAGTTATGGAGCTGGCTACAGCAATACCCGAGGAGCTAGCCACAGATTTAGGCGGCTCAAAAGAAACTGCTGCTACTTTTATCATGGCAGCGCAAAAGCTGCTAAGGGAGAGCGGCATACTTGATAATGAATTTATTACAGCAGACGTTGAGCTTGAAAAGAGAAAGTCTCTTTTGCGCTGCAGCACTGGAGCAAAATCTCTTGACGAACTGCTACTTGGCGGTATTGAGACTCAAGCAATTACAGAGTTTTACGGTGAATTTGGAAGCGGCAAATCACAGATATGCCATACCTTATGTGTCACTGCCCAGATGCCAATAGAACAAGCCGGACTTGGCGGCGGAGCCATATTGATCGACACTGAAGGAACATTTAGACCAGAAAGAGTAGATCAAATAGCAAGAGCAAGAGGTTTGGACCCAAGTGAAATACTGAAGAAGGTAGCAATATGCAAGGCTTATAATAGCAGCCATCTTGAGCTAATAATCAAGTCGATGGGTAAATACATCGACGACTTTAAGGCCAAAATGATAATAATTGATAGCATCATTTCTCTCCATCGCGCCGAGTTTGCTGGCCGAGGCACTCTAGCAGATAGGCAGCAGCGTCTCAACAGTATCATGCATAAGCTGGTAAAGATCGCTGAAATTTATAATGTAGCAATCATTGTTACGAACCAAGTTCAGTCTACGCCAGACACATTCTTTGGAGACCCCACCAAACCAGCAGGCGGAAACGTAATAGGACATGCATCAACATATAGGATATACCTACGCAAAGCTGGCAATGACAGAATAGCGAAGATAATTGACTCGCCATACCACCCATACTCTGATGTCAGATTTACTGTAAATGAAAAGGGCATTGACGATATCGACTCAGAACTGCCAAAGAAAAGGACAGCAAGAGAAAAAGAGGATGACTAGATCAGATAAGAGAAAATCTTTTCTCTGCCTCCTTTAATTTTTCCAAGTCCCCGCAGTATCTTATCATCTCTGACAACTTGTCACTTGCTTTGCCGCTTTTTATTGCTTGTCTTGCATCTTCCACGCCTTCTTTAAGGTTGGAGGCAATTTTGCCCACTACCAGTGCGGCAGCAGCATTGAGAGCCACAATATCCCTTTTTTCCTTGCTCCCCTTTCCATAAATTGCTTGCATAGTACTCCTAACCGAATCTATTTTTGAATTCACTACCAATTGCCCTGGCTTAGCTACTTCCATCCCGACAGCATTAGGATGAAGGCGTATCCTTCTTGTTGTTTGATTTTCTCTTGAAATCCAATAAATGTCATTTTCGCACGTGTTTGAAAGCTCGTCAAAACCATCACGTGCATACACTATCATGGCTTCGCTTAGATACCCCGCGCATACTTCAGAGAAAACTTTTAGAAGCTCTGGCTCAAACACTCCAATCAGTTGACCGGATATGTTACTACAAGGGTTGCTCAGCGGACCGACCGTGTTGAATACTGTCCTAACCCCGATAGTCTTCCTCACCGAGGCGACATTTTTCATTGACGGGTGGAATAGTGGAGCAAATAGAAATCCTATGCCAGTGTTCTCGATGCAAGATTGAACCTTTGCAGGTGGGGCATTAAGATCAAGGCCGATGTACTCGAGAAAGTCTGCGCTGCCGCACACACTAGAACTTGACTTGTTACCGTGCTTGGCCACCTTGGCAGAGGCTGCAGATGCCACTATGGCTGCAGCAGTGCTGATGTTAAATGACTTTATGGAATCGCCCCCTGTTCCACAGGTATCAATCAGCGATCCATTTACTTGAGGCGTTATCCTTGTCGAGTGGTTTCTCAATGAAATAAGAATTGATCTAAGCTCGTCAGGCGTCTCACCTTTCATTGTGAGAGCGACAAGAAAAGCCGCTACAGCCGTCTCAGGAACCAGTCCTCTAAGGATTGCATCAAGCGCTTGAGTTATCTCTGCACCTGATAGCTCTGATTTTGCAACCAATTTTTTTATCTCCGGTCGCAAATCAGTTGATAGTGTCATTTTTTCACCATAGATATAAAGTTCAGAAGCATTCTTCTTCCGTCGCCTGTCAGTACCGACTCGGGATGGAACTGAACCCCCTCCATAAGGTAATGCCTATGTCTGATTCCCATTATCTCACCATCATCCAGTGATCTTGCAGTCACTTCAAGGCAGGACGGGAAGGTATTCTTATCAGCGACAAGTGAATGATAGCGGGTGGCCTTGAATGGGTTTGTAACGTCTTCAAAGAGCCTATCTGTTGTGTATTGTATCAGGCTTGTTTTGCCGTGCCTAATTTTCTTAGCATTTATGACTTTGCCACCAAAGGCATGGACGATGCCTTGATGTCCGAGGCATACTCCCAATATAGGGATCCTGTGTCCTAGTTCTCCGATGACATCTGTACACACCCCAAAGTACTTGCGGTCTGCTGGATGACCAGGACCAGGAGATATAACTATTGCATCAGGATCCATTTTAACAACATCTTCCAGTGTTATCTTATCATTTCTTAAAACTATAGGTTCTGTTCTTAGCTCTCCCAGTAGCTGGGCAAGATTGTATACAAAAGAGTCATAATTGTCGATAATTAGTATCTTCATCGAAAACACCTCTCTGCGGCTAAAGGATCATTTAATACAAGACCCTCAAAGGTGCCAAAAATGACCGCCTCTTTGCATAGTCTCCATCACAATGGGGACTTGTTCAGTATTTAAGTTTACTGTATCGCCCAAAAAATCGTCTAATGCATGCAGGAATCTATATAATATATACAAACCAATGAATCCCGTAATAAGGCTCGAGTGAGTGAGTGTTTTGGTCAGGGTCTTCATTAATGGGTATGGAAATATAGGGCGCCGTCTTGCAAGTGCACTGGCAATCGATAAAGAGATCCAGTTAGTCGGCGTTGCAAAATATAGCATAGATGAGAGGGTAAAGGAGGCGCTTGAAAACAATTATGATGTATACGTGCCAAAGGAAGCAGTCGGGAACTTCAAAGAACGAGGCTATAAGGTGACAGGCTCAATTGAAGAGGCACTCGAGCGATGCGATTTAGTAGTGGATGCAGCAAAGGAAGGGGCAGGGTATGAGAACAAGAAGAACTTCTATGAGCCTATGAACAAGCCTGCAATTTTTCAGGGAGGAGAAGATAGAAATGGCGAACGTGCAGTAGCTGATATGATCCACAACTCACGTGTCAACTATGACAAGGCTGCTGGCAAGAAATATGTAATACAAGGCAGCTGTAATGTGTCTGGCATGGGGAGAGTAATGCAGCCACTGATTCAAAGGTATGGCGATAGAATCAGGCGATTTGATATCGAGCTTGTAAGAAGGTGGGCAGATCTTGAAGATACCAAGGCTGTCAAGGACTCGATTGAGTGGGACAGGAACCCACACCATCAAGATGACGTCAAGGACTTTATCCCCCACGTTAACCTATATGTCGACGCTTTCAAAGTACCATCGAGGATGATGCACTTACATCAGATGTTTGTTCGGTTTAGTGATGGGGCAGTGCCAACAAGAGATGAGATACTAGAATGCTTCCGAGATGAATTTGGAGTCGCAATTATCAGCTCAGCCAAGGGCACCGGAGACGTTAGGAAAAAGGCCCTGGAGCTTGGATTTCCTCATGGTGACACTAATATGGTGCATATTCACCAAGATATCTTGAGAGTACAAGATGATACAGTCAAAATAGCTTACTCTGACGACCAGACAGGCATGGTGATCCCCGAGAACCATTTGCTTATTCAATCGATGGTATTTAAGCGATCAAGAGATGAAGCACTTAGCAGAGCCGACAATCTATTTGGGATGAGCAAAAGACGTGCAATATTAGAACAAGAATTTAAATGATATTTATACCCAAGCTTTAGGTTGTTTTTCCTTCTTGATTGAGAGGAGAAGAGCCATAATATGAGGTTCTATTCTATTATCAAACTGTTTAACCCTGCCGTGTTCAAAGCATTCCAAAAAACAGCAAGGACAATGACAGAACGATTCAAATAGTGTTTTGATCCGTAGCATATTGGTCATCCTAAATGCAATCAAGTAAGGAATGTGCCCTCTGTGCTGCTACACTACCAATAGGAAGTGAGATTAGCATTTGCAGCGAGTGCATCAAGTGTGCAGACTGCTGTGTCGGCCTTGAAAAGTTGAAAGAATAAAAGATTATTCAACCATTTTAAGTGTGTCAGTTGTTGTCACAATGCCAATTACATTACCCTTCTCACTTACCAAGATACACTTTGCAAATCTTACAAGTGGAACAAGCGCTTTTGCCGGTGTCGACACGTCGACTATAGGCGGCGGCGGTTCCATCACCTGAAAAACATGCATATTCTTGAGGTCTTTCTCATTTTTTTCTAGCATCACCCGAGCAAGTCCATCCTCTGTAAGTATGCCTACAACTCTGGAAGAGTCAAAAACTGGGATCTGACTTATTGAGTTGACACGCATAATATCTATTGCCTTGTGAAGCTTTTCGTCCTTTTGTACCGAAATGGGCCAGCGGCTGCAAATATCTCCAGCCTTCATAGAGCTACGACCTTCAAGTGAGCTCAAGACTTCAAAGATCTTGCGAGCAGTTTCATAGCTAGGTTTGCATCTTCCTGATTCAATTTGATTTATCATAGACGTGCTGATTCCTGTCAAAGTAGCGAGCTTTCTCTGAGTTATACCCAGTCTTGCTCTAGCCTGCTTGATGTATTCGAGCCTTGGTATCATCTTTTGCGACTGCTAGTTTTTTGATTCTCGCATTTATAAGCTACCTGAGCGCTTGAAGCCTTATATTATGTGCGTACGAATTTTTGTTGTTACAATACTCAATGGCAAATAATGGCAACAGCAAGTGGGATTCAGTAAAACGATACAAGCTGACTAAGATGATAAATGAACTGTCAAGTATATCCGGACATGGGACAGAACTTGTCACTGTTTACATTCCACCACGCCGGCCAGTATTTGATGTTATTTCACAACTTCGCAATGAAGCTGGCACTGCTTCGAACATAAAGTCAGATCTTACCAGAACTCATGTGCAGGATGCACTTAGCAGAACCATTGAGCAACTAAAACTGTTTAAAGAGACACCGGAAAATGGTCTCATAATATTTTGTGGTGCAATACCAAATGAAAAAGGAATTGGCAAAGAGAAGATTGAGATATATCCTGTGCTTCCTCCAAAGCCGGTCCAAATCAGCCTTTATCGATGTGATGATCACTTTTGGACCGACCACCTGAAGGAAATGATGAAAGACGACAAGGTCATTGGAATACTATCGATAGACACGCAGGAGACGGGCATTGGCATACTTACTGGCGATCACTGGGAAGTTATTGACTCGATAACTTCCGGGGTAGCTGGCAAACATCGTCAAGGTGGCCAGTCTGCAAGGAGGTTTGAAAGGTTGAGAGAAAATGAGTTGAATGAATATTATCACAGAGTTGCAGAGCATGCCAAAAAGGTTTTCCTAGATCAATATGATATAAAGGGCACAATTGTTGGAGGTCCG
>JAICPK010000098.1 GCA_025929855.1 Nitrososphaera sp. | reverse complement strand
TGCTGCTGTTGGTGTTTATGGCGAATTTCTCTCTATCTCTGAGTCGTTATTATTCATGTCTGGTGGTGTTAGCGTTGCTGACCATCCTCCTCCTGCTCCTTGTACTTCTACCTGTGGTGTTGTTGTGTCTCCTGCTCCTTCTTGTATAGGTGCTTCTTCTTCTATTACTATCACTTAAAACACAGTTGTTGTCAGTTTCAAAAGCTAGTCTTGGGACTGGCAGCAGTAATTTCTTGGCAGCGACCATTATCCACCTGTGTGGAGTATAGCCTTAATACAATCAAAACACCAAAATTTTGCATTAGATGCATTACCATCCCCTCTATCCTCAATAACTGGTACTGCCATTCGAGGATTCAGTCTTCCACAATTATTGCATTTTCCCTCATAAATGAAATCGGTCACAGTTTTGATACATGACACAAAATTTTATACTTTTTCTATCCAGCTTCTGGTGTTTCACTGCGCAACTTAGGATAGCTATTGGCTCAGAGGCATTTGATGCAGACGCAACTTATTGTTTTGAGACTGAGAGCGAGTGCGAACAATTTGGTGGGCGACCTGTAGAGCGCAAAAGATTTGAAGCCCCACCTCCAGGGTGTGAACCATTGGAACAAGAGGAGTTACTTTATTGCCTTATAGTAGTGAGACAGACATAATGCCTTGCAAATACGGTTCGTGGAATCCTCCCTTTATTTTGGGTGAGAGACAGAGAGGGAAAAATAATATCTAGAAAAGAGCATCGTTGTCATCAATCCAACTACTCTTTTTTACTCACACAACCGATTCTGTATCCCATATCACAAGATCTTTTTCTATCGCCTATGTAGGCTTGTGCTATAACAGACCCCACCCTGCAAAATAAAAGAATATGATTATGGGTCTGTTAGACAACGGTAAGAATTATCTTTCTATCATGCTAGACATATCTATGTTAAAGAATGTTTTCAGTATTCCAATGTATGTCTGTACCGGCGGTGGAACTTCATCTTCGCATGCAACATTCATGTTCCAAGCGTTTATCCATATTACCATGCTCTGCAATATGTTTACAAACCGTCTGTACTGATTCGGTGTGACTTCAAGCGCATCAATATATCTTTCTGCAAGGAGCCATGATGCAGTAAAGTCGATGCAATCGGTTCCATAGATCGACTTTATCTGCTGCTGTATGGAGCTTGCACGTTTGAATGGTTTTTTATTAACAAAGAATGGGAACTCCACTTTGTCTGGAAGCGTCATGCCGAGGGGAGCCCATATAGTTAATACCCTTGCACCATCCTTTAGCTCTTTGCTGAATCGTTTTGTTATAGTGTCGACAAAGTCTGAGTCACTGAACCAGAACAGCAAAACTGTTGCGTCAGAAATATCGGCCTTGAGTATGTCTTTATTAATTATGTAAGCATTTTTGATGCCAGAAATGTTCCTGCGAGCCGTGTCAGCTAAAGATTTATCAATCTCTATCCCCACAGATTTCTTGACACCAAATTCTTTGGCCGCAATGGCTACAGCGTTTCCTTCTCCGCAGCCAAGGTGGCAAAATATGTCGCTCTTTTTTAATTTGGCAAAATTGAATAACTTCCTGATGACATTATCAGCAAGTGAAACTCTTTCCCCTCTGAGCAATGATTGCGGTAGGGATGATAGGAAGTCGCCTAGTTCCAACTATATGCACTTGATTTTTGTCCTCTAATAAAAGTAGGGTTTGAGGTCAACAACAGCGGCCGCATCTGGGTCGGTAATATAGCTAGCTATCACTTTGAGTATGATAATCGAATAATGACAGTGTATGTGCACTGTTCCGCAGAATGCTAGTCAGTTAATCTCAAGGTATCATCATATTAGCATTATAAGTAAAGATGTAACCCCTGAATTTGACAATATCCGCAAGATAAAGACTCTAGGACGCATTATTAATGCGCACACAAAGCAGCCAAGTATCCGGTCAATTGACTGTAATATCTCTCAACACTAAAGACCAATGATATGATAAGCCCTACATGACCTATGGCAGAACAAGGGGTTACTTTCTACCGAGATTAGGTAACGCAATAATGATAATAATATTGGCGGTTTCAACTTATGATACTATACTATGTACCACTATGGCTCAAGATGCCACTGAAGGTTGCGATTTAACCTGTCACGATGGTAGAAAAAGAAATGTAAGTGCAAGTTATACCTCTACATACATTGTATCATTTTCAATTGTCACTTTATAGTTGCCAAGTTGCTGCAGCTTTTGTGGGAACCAGATTAGATTGCCCGTGGTGATATCCCACTTTGCACGATGCCATGGACAGATTAACTCTTTTCCGTTTAGCTCTCCTTCATGAAGCTCTGCTCCAGCGTGGCTGCAGGTGTTGCCTGTAGCGTAGTACCGACCTCCTACGTTTGCTATAAGTATCTCCTTGCCTCCCACCGTGAGATGAGTCATATTGCCTTCGCCTATGTCTGAAGCTTTGCCGACCATTACTTTTGCCATACGCAGAATCTTTGAAATTGTGCCACTATTTTAATTTCACTGGCCATGTGGCCGATTACTAAATTGTTTGAGGCCGTCTTATTCTTTGGCGATGGATCTCATCGTCACTTACATTTACGCGCTCTACAGCAAAGATGCCCTTGCATTTATTATCTCCGAAATACCCATGGCGTACAGCTTGCCTACAATGTGTCAACTTCTATTGAATAATGCCTTTTCCAACTTTTAGTCGTCTTTGTAAGGCCTCAGCTTTTCTTTTGCAGAGGGTGCACTGGAGTAAATCGAAGGTGTAGCCCGCAGCAAACACAGTGGATATCGTTGCATTTGAAATATACCTCGCATCTGCGGCAGTATCTTAACCCTTTCTGGTATGGGTTTTGCACCCTGCCTCCGTCTGGGACAAGCCTAATGCATAGATTCTTGCAGGTCAATATTGCTAGAAACACAAGAGGCGGCTTATAACTGGGCAGGCACTGTAGGGAGGGGGGGAGAAGATCTTTTTTGCTATGTACACCAAATATATGCCCTATGCCAACAGGACGTAGCAATGGAAGTTGCCGTCTTTGTGGCTCTTGCGTCAGCTGGAATTTTGAGCGATATACTTGACGCAATAACTGGCCTAATAGCAGAGTATGGCTACCCCGCAGTCTTTGCAGCAGCTCTTCTTGAAGTGATATTTCCTCCTATCCCAAGCGAAGTGATCTTTCCGCTGGTTGGGTTCACAGCCCAGAACAGAGGGCTTGGACTTGAAAATGCAGTTGGCATGGCGACTGTAGGTGCACTTGGATCGACTGCAGGGGCAGTATTCATCTATTTTGTCTCTGCAAAAGTGGGAAGGACAGCAATAGCTCGCTTTGGCAAACGAGTTAGGATAAGCGAGCAAGAGATCGAAAAGGCCGAGAAGTGGTTTGAAAAGTATGGGTCAATTGCAGTACTTACTGCAAGGATGATGCCTGGCATTCGTGAGATAATCTCAATACCTGCTGGCATAGGCCAGATGAATTTTGCAAAATTTGTTGGATATACGTTTGCCGGTTCCCTTTTGTGGTGTATTATTCTGACCCTTGCTGGATATTATCTTGGCGAAGCGTGGAGCCAGTTTTCAGAGCAGGTCTCATCCGCATTCACCATTGTCACCTTCGTAGTTATTGCCGTAATAATCGTAGGCGTTGGTTTCTGGTACAGTAGGCGCAGAAGAGCTTCTGCAAAACAATGATTACAATGCAGCTTTCAGGAGGAAGCAGAGAAGTGCTTTTTGTGTATGCAGTCTATTTTCAGCTTCTTGCCATACCACCGACCACTTGCCGTCAATAACATCCGCAGTAACTTCCATCCCGCGCTTGGCGGGCAAGCAGTGCATGAATATTGCATCCCCTTTCGCAAGCTTCATAATATCTTTATTCACTTGATAGTTTGGAAGAAACGCCGCTTCCCTCGTTGTACGCTCACCTTCCTTACCGATCGAGATAAAAGTATCTGTAGCTATAATGTCAGCCTCTCTTACTGCGGAAATTGAATCGTTGGTTATCGCAATATCTACGCCTGTTTTTTTGCCTTCGGCCTTGGCAAGCTGCACAATCTCCTCGAGTGGTTCATAACCCTTTGGGCAGGCGGCAGTCATGCTTATGCCTGTCTTGGCGCAGCCAAGCATAAGATCATTGCATACATTGTCCCCGTCTCCAAGCCAAGCAAGTTGTAACCCTCTTAGCTTTTTCTTGTGCTCCTTTATTGTCATAAGGTCGGCCAGAATCTGACATGGATGAAATGAGTCTGAAAGCCCATTTATTACCGGCACTGAAGCATATCTAGCCAAAGTCTGGATATCTTT
>JAICPK010000062.1 GCA_025929855.1 Nitrososphaera sp. | reverse complement strand
TAGTACAAAATTTAACCCAGTCTTACAAAGATTATATAATATCTACGAGCCGGTATATAGTATCTTTGAACCTTAAAGAGGTAAACGAAATCTTTCGGCGAGCCATAATCAGGGCTTACTTTGAGCCCCAGCTGCTAAAGATGGACTACCGCAAGTCAAGCGTTAAGCATCCTTTAATTTTAGACGATGGCCTCACCGTAGAAGACATATTGCATCTTTACTTTGATATTTCAACGGGTATAGACTATCCTGATGGTGATGAGTGGTTCACAGTAGAATACTTACTGCCTTTTAATGTCAAGCTTCCAGACAACCTCAAAGGGCTAGATTATTTTACCACTCTTTCGGTTTCAGACGGAAAGCATTTTTGGCGCCACCGCGAGCTCATAAGGTTCAAGATGGGTAAGTCAAAAAGGCTAGCCGAGTCACTTGCATTTATCGACAAAAAGTACAGAGAGCTGAGCAAGGCTATCCATGACTCGCCTGTTATAAATCAGCTCAAATAAGAGACACACATACAAATGTATCCAAGTTAATTAATTAGTTAGTTATTTTATTATAATTATTGATTTTTTTATTATTTTGTCTTCCATTCATTATTCTTGAAAAGATAGTTGATACTGCTCGTCTTAGCAACAGAGGGTGTCCATTTGGAGCTGGCCTCATCATACAAATACCATATTTCTTCTGCGCCAGGGGGTATTAATTGCAATTGAACTGGCACAATGTCAACCAGATATTCTATCTTTTCGATGCCCATTTCAAACTGTCTGTCGCCTTTGCTCTGCAGCGGAAAAACAATACCAATTTTTTTGTTGTTGTTGTTGTTATTACCAAACCCTGCAAATCTAATGAATGCTTTGATACCCTTTCTACCACGTCTTCTTTTTACATCTTTTATGACGCCTTTTATCTTGAACCAGCTATCCATGGAAAATTCCTGTTGGAAGAATGCCTCGTTGTATGGAATAGGAAATCTGATTTCAACCATGCTGACATACTGTGGATCGTCTGGAGGGAGCTGCTTTTCTTCAACTTCAAAAGACCGATTCAAGGTATCATAGATTACTTCAATTTCCCAAGGCGATATGCCATAATGGTAAAATGCAGCGGTGTCTGGCACTTGAGCCGATTTAGGCTGCAGAAATAAAAAAGTCTTTACTGGATTATGCCTAGAAACTTTGCCAGATAGATGAACGACAGTGTCAATACAGAGCCGGCCATGGGCTTCCATGGGATAGGTGGAAGCCTCGGAGCGCTAAGGGTTATCTGGTGGTTGTCAATGACAGTTGTAATGTACTGACGCATCTTGGCATGCCAGATCTGGTATTCAATTTTATGTTTTTTTAAGATCGACTCTATTTCATAAATGACTGGGGCCCTTACCGAGCGAATGTGTTGTATATACCTGCGAGAAATTTCTACTTCTGCTTGTATTGCGATAAGGCCTTGCTGCATTTCAAGCAACCGCACATGAATCTCCCAAGGTGTGATCAGCTTTTTTGAAAAACCATGCCCTATCTGAGTCGGTTTTCTATTCTCCAGCTTGACACGCTTAAAACCCTCAGAGATCAATGCAGTGATGATTTCGTCCCGCTTTATCTTGACCATAAGGCATAGATGATTAAGCTCGATCTCTTCTTTGCGAATAAAATCCTGCAAACCCTTGATGGCACTAATTGTCCTTGGATAGCTTGTTAGAAATTCGGACATTTAGGGTATATACATTATGACTAAAAGTTAGGAGATATTAAAACTCTATGCAGATCTGTTAAATATCATTTCTCTGATACTAACTCTAAATTCCTGCCCAGGTAGATGTCCTGAAATGGTTCAACAGCCATGTCCTTCCAAGAGAACTTCTTATCTGACCAGATCACATTTGCCCCTCTTACTACTGCAGCAGGCGTAGATTCGTCGCTCTCCCCCATAACTGCCACACCCATCGTGGCAAGTGCATCTGCTACTGCCTTAAACGTTACTCTTAAGACATTGCCAAACAGGTCGTGCTTGCCCCTCAGGTCCTCGACTGGCTCAAAGCCCGCACATGCTATTGCAACTCCTGTCGTGCCAATGCGAGTTGGCATGAGTCGGCTATCTGCTATCACAATACCTACCTTTATGCCAAACTTGGCAAGAAACTTGAGTTTTAACTTCTCTGCCGTCCCAAAAGAGTCACGCGGATAGAGTATGGCATAGCCTCTTGGAGCATTTGATTTGTCGATACCAGCGTTTGGCGCTATCATACCATCTCTAATTGTAAGCAAAAAGCCGGGCACTCCCCCCATTACATATTCAGACTCCCTAAGTACAAGCTCAGCAAGCTTTGCATCCATGTGGTTTTTAGTAGCCAGCTCTTGTGCCTTTTTCCTTACCTTTACTTTGCTCAGTTTGATTATTGAGCCTTCGCTCATTGACACAAACTTGCTTGAGATGACTACAATGTCGTTGTATTTGTAGCTAAATACTTGCAGGCTCTCGAACAAGTCAAATCTACGTCTCTGAGTTTTGATAGATATCGGCAGGACTTCGACAACCATGCAATATGTCGGTAGAAGTGCTCTCTACCTTTTGTGCTTTATGTTTGCGCTCTCCAAAGGTTTTAATCCGTCATATAGGCAAAATCTCAGATATATTGCGTGAATTGTTTTGGTAGGAATGACAATTACGGAGAAGATACTTGCCCGGGCGTCAGGCAAGCAAAAGTTGTCACCTGGCGACGTTATGTTTGCCACGGTGGACAGGGTTATGTTACATGATGTGTCGGGCCCGGGGGTAATTAAGGTGTTCAGTGAATGGGAAAAAAAGAGAGGGTTAAAACTTACTCAAATCTGGGATCCTGACAGGGTATGGGTCACAGAGGATCATTTTGTTCCTTCGGTTGACAGAATCTCTGCAGAGAACATCACCAATCTTTCCAATTTTACGAAACAGTATGGCATCAACAAACATTTCAAGTACGGCCTTGGCCAATATGGGATCTGCCATACACTATCACATGAGGAAGGCATGGTGCTTCCTGGCGAAGTGTATGTTGGGGGCGATTCACATACCAACACTACTGGAGCCATAGGTGCATTTGCTGCTGGCTTGGGACACACGGATATCGCATATGTTCTTATGAACGGCCGGATCTGGTTCAAGGTGCCGGAGACAATGCTCTTCAAAATTAATGGCATCAAGCCAGACCATATTATGGCAAAGGATATCATATTAAAGATAATTGGCGACATTGGAACCGATGGAGCCAACTACAAGGCCATGCAGTTTGCTGGCAGCATAACGAAGGACCTACCGATGGAAGAGCGCCTGACGCTTACCAATATGACTACAGAAGCTGGGGCAAAGAATGGTATTATTGAGCCAGATGAAACAACCTATGCGTACTTGCGCGAAAGAACAGATGCAAAATATTCTCCTGTTCATGGTGATCCAGACGCTCACTATTCCGAGGTATTCACATATGAAATAGAAAAGCTTGAACCTACAGTTGCTAAGCCCTTCTCGCCTGGGAATATCTCTGCTGCTAGGGAACTGCAGGGGACCGAGCTTGATAAGGCATACATTGGCTCATGTACCGGCGCCAAACTAGAGGATCTTCGTGCGGCAGCCGAAATCCTGAAGGATAGAAAGGTCAAGATAAGGACAGAAGTGCTTCCTGCGGCGCAGTCAATATACATGAAGGCGTTAAAAGAGGGACTAATCAACATCTTCATGCAAGCAGGTGCAGTTGTGGGCCCCCCTACTTGTGGCGCCTGCTGTGGAGCCCACATGGGAGTGCTGGGTAAGGATGAGGTGTGCATCAGTACCACAAATCGGAATTTTCCCGGTAGAATGGGCCATGTTGAGTCAAAGACGTATCTTGCATCGCCTATAGTTGTTGCGGCTTCAGCAGTCACAGGCAGAATAACAGATCCAAGGGATGTAAGAAATTGATTATCAAAGGAGGAGCAATGTCAAGAGCATGCTAAGAGGCAGGGTTCACAAGTACGACAGTGACAACATTGACACAGATGTGATTATTCCTGGCCCTTATCTTAAGATACACGACCACAAAGAACTTGCAAAACATGCAATGGAGGGAATTGACCCAAGCTTTCCTGGAAAAGTATCGCAAGGTGATTTTCTTGTGGCGGGCAACAACTTTGGTTGTGGCTCTAGCCGTGAGCACGCGCCAATAGCCCTTTCTCAGACTGGAATTAAGGCAATCCTTGCGCAAAGCTTTGCAAGAATATTCTACAGGAATGCAGTGGATGGAGGGTACCTCCTCCCAATAGAGATCGAGAAATCAACAGTCAAGAAAATATCTGATGGAGATAAATTAGAAATAGACATAGCGAATAATAAGATAACCAACATCACTAAAAATGAGCACTACTTCATGAAGCCATTTCCTGAGCTGATAGCAAAAATCGTCGAGGCCGGGGGACTAATAAACTACAAGGCAGACTACTAATCTTTTTTTGATACCCACCTGTCACCTTTTTTCTTGTATTCCTTTTTTACAGCAGACCACGCGACCTTGTGAGCAACCTGTTCTTTGCTTTGATGCTTACCCTCTCGTCTCTTTGAAGGGCTTTCGTATTGTTTGAGGGCATTTTTATGTGCCTTACTGTATATTTTCTGCGCGTGAGACGGCAGTGTGTCAATTGCCTTTCTGGTCCTTGCAGACAGAGCTGAGCTGCTGCTGCTGCTTCCTCGTCTACTACTCGTACTGCTGTTAGTCCGGCTACCCCTCGTAGTACTGCTATTTGTTCGCCCGCGAGTTGCATGCTTTCCTCTTCTTCTTGTTGTGCTCTTACGTCTTAATGTAGAAGAAGAAGAGGTAGAAGATTTTCGTGGCATATCCCGACTGGCTCAACATAATATATAATATGTGCACGAATATCGTTTTTCATGACACGAAAAGGCAGGTTGGAGGAAATTTTCAGCAAGGCGCTGTACGCTGACGACGCAGCACTTTACTCTGTTAGCTATCGCGACTTTGAAAATATTGTAGAAGTTTCACTCCAAGAATTTCTAATGCTGTCAGAAAATTTTACATTGATACCGCAGAACAGGATCCTACTCGTCAAAAAAAATCAGCAGGTGCTATACCAAAAGCATGGTTACTAGCGTTCGAGAATCCAGCCTTCAGGTAGCAAGTTATTCGATTTGCCGGTGGCAGTTGCATAGCGCCAGATAGAAACAGGACCAGCACCGGCATCATCATCGTCATCATCTGCTGCAGTCACTGTGTCTCTGATCTTCGCAAGCGCTTCAATTTCTCGCTGAAGCCCTTCGCTGCTAGCTTTTGTAGTTGAGAATTTCTTACAAAACTGGCAATGAGGATCAAATCTAGCTGTTTTACTTGCGATATCATTTAGAGGATATGCCCTGCATGCAAGTGGCCTGTCGGAGTATATCTTGCATTTAAATCCACCATGAGCAGACCTTTCGTTACTTTCAACATCAAGGAACGGGCAGAGGTTACCATCCTCATTCTTGCCCATCATCTGGTAGGCAATTATCTTATCCGGCGAATTTTTACCAACTGCAAGGCGCGGGATTATCCTGACTCTTATACCCTTATTCTTTGCAACTCGCTCTATTGCGTCTTTCTCCTCAGGCAGTAAAAGTACACCGATCTTACCGTACTCAACAGAAGGATAATATTCTCTATAGATGCAGCAGTCGGAGCACCCTTGCACACAGCTGAACTTCTTTTTCATTTGTTTTCCTCTATGCACTGCCATTCAGTGCTTTCCGGTGAAAGCTCCTCATACTTCAAAAATGCAATATCATAGACTGATTTTGATTTCTTTAAAATTTCAAGGTTATACCTCCTGTCGTCGTGATCTTTTTTCTTTGGATTTTCTTTGTATATTCCAAAACGCAAAATCGCCTTATTTTCATATCCTGCCTTAAACCGCTTGTAATTGTCAGAGACTTGCACCTTCTTCACAAAGCCAGTATTGTCGCCTTTGTAAGTAGAGCCGCCATAAATCATGAGCCAATAGCTGTCGCCCTGCTCTACAAACCTAAGCTTTATTTCATCATC
>JAICPK010000130.1 GCA_025929855.1 Nitrososphaera sp. | reverse complement strand
CTCAGCGAAGAGGAAATAGTCTTTAACCCATACACAGTAGATCAGCTGCGTCAAATATTGCAAGAGCGCGCCAAGCTATCCTTCAATGAAGGCGCAATCTCTGAAGCGGCAGTCAACTTGTGTGCAGCAATAGCGGGAAGAGAGCACGGCGACGCAAGAAAGGCAATTGACTTGTTAAGAGTTGCAGCCGAGCTTGCAGAAAGAGAAGGTACCCTCAAGGTAGATGAAAAGCATGTGCGCGCCGGCGAAGATAGGATTGAAAGAGATGCACCTTTTGTCGCGCTTAAGAATGCGCCAGCACATCATAAACTTGTCATTCTTGCTATCATAAAGGCAACAAATGGAACAACTGGCAAGGTATATGATATTTATCTATCACTTTGCAAACAGACAGAACAAAGGCCGCTTACCCAGCGTCGTATGACTCAGATAATAAATGAGCTGGATTTACTTGGTTTAGTTTCGACTGACATAGTTAATCAAGGCCGCTACGGTAGATCTCAAAAGATCAAAGTGATGATACCACTAGCGACAGTTGAAGAAGCTCTCAAAGAGGATATCAATTTTACATCACTCATTGATTGAAATCATACACAACAGGTTGAAGCGTTGCTAAGTTGACTATCACGGCCACACCAGGCGTTGGCGTTATGCCCATTGTCTGCTGGTATTTTGTCTGACTCTGCCACGCACCTGAGTTTACAATAAGAGTGCCGCGGTAGCTTTGCACATCAACCACATGTACATGCCCTGAGTGAAAAATATCAGGCATCTCAGTAATAACCATCATATCCTCTTGCTCTGGAGCTATAGGTGTGCGCTCGCCATATATTGGAGCAAGATGGCGAGCCTTAAGAAGCACTTTCATTGCCTCTGACGGCTTGGAATAGCTCAGCCCTGGTGTTGTCGCAATAATGTCATCAAGGCTCTGGCCGTGATACATCATCACCTTCACACCATTGAGCTCAACAAAAGCAGGGTTGCCCAGCATCATACAATTCTCAAGACTGTAAAACTGCTCGCCCAAATCCTTCCTCGGGATCGCAGGTTGTGGAAGTGCCCTTCTACCAAGGTCGTGGTTGCCTGGTATCACCAATACTTTGATATGTTTAGGAACCTTTGCCAGCAACTGTGCAGCATGGCTCATCTGCTTTGCCGCGTCTATTTCCAACAATTCTTTGTCCTGGTTTGGAAATATACCAATGCCGTCGATCAGATCACCTCCAACACAGAGGAACTTGATCTTATTGACAATGTCATCATCGTCTGATGATGACAACCAGTCCAAGAACCTCAAAAACTCCGTTTTCATGAAATACTTACTACCAACATGCAAGTCAGAGATCAATACCGCGTAGGCTTCCGATTTGCTCTTGTTGGGCAAATGGTCAGGAATGTCGGGCATCATGATGTTTTTGATCGTCAGCCCTGGCCTTCCCTTGCCATTTTCAAGCTCAAGCATCACCATTTGGTCAAGCGCAAGAGTTGAGGCCTGCTTTTTTACATCATCTACTGTAGAAATCGCAGTTAGGATCCCTGTGTAATCGTCGATTGCTATTTCAACATCATTTTTCTTGGTACGCTTTGACATCACGAGGCCGGCAACTATGATCGAGCCAGCAGCGCCATGGAGGCTCTTTTCGCCTCTTTCAGCCTGCTTGCTGATCCTGACTCTCTGCTTGACAGCCGACACCTTTGATATGCGCTTGCTGTCTGGCCGCTGGGCCAAAATACGCATTGTCTTCTCAAATCTGCTGCGAAACAACGCTGTATAACCCTCTACCCCCTCTGCAGTGGTAACCTTGGGTGTCGGATCAATGAGCACCGTACACGTTTGCTCGACTGGACCTTCCTGTTTTTTTGGCTCTAGTAAAGTTTTGATGTCGTCAACTACTATTACTGTATTTTTCGTTGGCTTTTTCATCTTGATTATTTCTTGAATTATCTTGAGCACATCGACATCAAGGCTCTTTAACATGGCAAACGCGTTAGGATGTATCTGAAATCCCTTACTAGTTGCATAATATAATGCGTTTGAAACTTCGTTTTGCAAAGCCAATGCAGTAGGCCATTTTGATGTCGAAGGTCATCCTTAATTAGATTTCTGTCATCAAGTTTTATCTTAGAAGCGCATATTATGACCATTGTTGAAGAGATTCTGCGGTAGGTGCAAGAAAGTGCTGCCTACAAGCACTAGGTATCTATTGTGTGAAAATTGTCACAGGCAAGTAGTGATGGCAGAAGAGGACCGGCAATTCTACGAAAACTCGCGCTTACATTACTAGGCTTTTCTTCTTGTTGTCTTACTACTGCTGCCTGTTCGCTTCCTTCTTCTTGTGGTGGTAGTAGTTGTGCTCTTACGTTCAGGTAAAGTTCCGCTCTCCCCAAGCTCCTCTGGAAGCTCAGGTGGTGCTTTCAACTCACGGCTCTCCATGTCTCCAGGTTCGACTACAGGTACATTAACTGAGTCCTTCAATCTCTCAGCAAAGTCTCGACGTGCAACCACTAAAGTGCGCTGCTGGTCCATCAGCTTTATAAAGCCAGTGTAGATCTGCACCTGCTCCGCATACGTCCTTGTTCTTATCTCAGACAGCACATCCTCAAACGAGTCTGCAAACCTCATTGCAAGGTCCCCCATTCTTGATATCGCCTCTGCATCCATTTCTGCCCGTTTTTCTGCGGCAGTTTCTTGTGCCTGTTTGGCTTTCTTCTTGGCAACTTTGGTACCTGCCACTATCATCTCTTTGAGCTCCGCAACTGCACTCTTCATCTTCTTTGATATCTCTGACTCAGTGTCGATATATCCTTCCGGCCTTGACACAGAAGTCGTTTCAGGTCTTGGCACTGTTGCAAGCTGCCTTCCTTCTTCCATTATTGAGTCCGCAGTTGTGCTCTTCTTTTCAATTTCTAACTGTTCTGAAGCTGCTGCCCGTATTTCTTGCACTGAAGCTCTTAAAGCTCTGGCCTCCGGCATTGGCGCATCTCTGTGAGTTCTGTATCGGAACAGCAGGTCTTCGTTTGCAATGACAGAAGCCCCTGCTGTAGATATCTCCGATTTTGGAATATCAAACCTTATTGAACTATCTGTGTCGCTGAACACGACAATAACCTCATCTGTTTCCTTTGCAACACGTCCTATAGGACGATTATTCACGACTACTGTTTTATTAAAGAAGCCACTTGGATACTTGCCCTCATAGCTACCTAGATCCGTCTCTGT
>JAICPK010000059.1 GCA_025929855.1 Nitrososphaera sp. | reverse complement strand
GAAAGTAGCGCTGACGTACACCCCGGTGATGCCGATCAATAGCGCAAATATGGCTGTATCGTTCCTCCGGCGGAATGCAAGCCATCCACCAAGTCCAGCAAACATCAAGAGCACAGAAAAGTCAATAAAGTAGTCAGCAACAGTCGGCGTAAAGTGCTCTGCAACTGATTCCACAAGTGGATCTATGGAACCTATGAATGGGTTGATGGCATTGAGGTACCTAAAGCTAGGAGACACATAGGGCCCAGCTGCAATAAACGCGATACCCACTGCAATGAATGCGATAAGCAAAAAGGCCATGTTTCTTGTCTGCACCATTGGTCTGCTGATCTTCTTTACAAAGAAGGCAATTACCAAAAAGGCAGTACCAGCCATCATTGCTAGGCCAGGTAAGCCGAGTACAAACGATACTCCAGGCCGTGGAAATGCTGCAGCGGTTATCAGCGTTAATACTGTAAATGCAATTGCGACGTACATGGGTACGGTTAAATCCCTTCTAAAGAAGGGAAGGGCAATAAAGAAGAGCGATATCGGAATGCTAAAGTATTGGATGCCTCCCCAGGCCCCGTTAGCAAGACCAAGTATCAATCCACCTGCTATTGCCTTTGCGATAGCATACTTAATCTCCTTGTGCTTGATCGCAGATATGAACAGGTACATAGCCACTATTCCAAAGAACAGTCCTAACGGCTCTGACTTGAACCATCCAAGGTTGCCTCTCTGAATGATGGCAGGGCTAAATGCCCAAAAGAGCGCAGAGAACATCCCTGCAGATGTTCCTCCAACTACCCTTACAAGAGCAAATACCGCAATAGCTGTCAGCGCGCCCATGATTGCAGGAAATGCAATCGTAAAGTCCATGAGTGACAAGCCTCTGCCAAAGGTTTGATACAGATATGCTGCTGTTATGTGTAGTACAGCTTGTGATGTTCCAGGGACATCCCTGCCTTCAGGATACCATGACATTGTATCATGCCATTGCCAGTACGCACCCAGGCCATTGTCGACGATGAACTTTGTCGCCCGATAGTCGAAATAGGGATCAAACTCGTTGAGATAGTAGCCATACTTTATGGGGTAGAATCTCATAATGAGGGCAGAACTAAAAGCTAGAGCCAGAACTGCGATCACCAACAGGTGTCTAGTTTGAAACTCGACAGAGCCGGCCCGGAACAACGGTCTGGTGCCTTCCAACATTGCAACTTTGGGTATATCTTGCCCTTTTTTAAGGTACTGCCAAGTATCATGACTTCTTTGATTCTAAAGAATAATTCAAAGTCACCAGTCGAAAATTGTCTAGGCTTCAAGTAACGTTACCCGGGAATGAAAAATTCTTGCGATAATAACGCAGCAATAGAGATATTTGCAATCATTGCTGCTTCTAGGATTGAAGACAAAAAGAGAGTCTGTGTTTTGTGTGTGTGCGTAGGCATATCATGCCCCAGCTCAAAATTGCCTCTTGGCCCATATAGGATAATTTGTTCCAAAATAACTAATAAACTCTCATTACGCAAATGCTTCCACTAATGGCAGAACCGAATATCCAATTGCAGATGACAGCAAATTCGATCACTGTAAATGCTTCAATGTTTGAAGGTGTGCTTACAAAGAAAACATTTGAGGGCCCTGATTGCTATTTGAAGCTGGTTGATTTTCTAAAGCAATCTTCTTTCACTAACCAAGTCATCCATGCAGTAATTGTTGTCAGCTGAATTGCAATTTAAGATGATAGATAATGTTTATTACGGCTAGCTTGGATAATAACTACAGTCCTTGATATGAACGCCTTTGACAAGCATCACAAGAGTGTTACGGCGTGGTGCGAAGATTGCGATTGTGTTTTTGATACAAGATGGCATGCTAACGAGCATCAAGAAGAAAAACGACACAGAGTGAAAGTCACGGAGTTCTGGATAACCAGTAGGAAATAATATAGTTTGTCAATCCTAATTACGATTATTATCCTTTCCTAATTCCGCTGAAAGGAGCATCCAAGATAATCCTTCTGACAATCCTTACAACTTCATAAATTACATATCTCACATCGCTTGCAGTATTTCCAAGCATCCTTATCCCTACACCTGAATTACTTGGCAGAATTGTGGCTCCGGCATATATCTTTGGTATGGCCTTAAGGGCGGCATTTACGCTGATGTTAACCTCTTGCAGCTTGTTTTTCGTAATAATGTACATATTTCCTACAACATCGTGATTTGATAGAACTCCAAACATCTTCATATCACGCTTTTTGGGTTCCAGCATTGCTACATCTGTGAATTTTAGACCACCGCTGTGGTCCTTTGCAATAGCTTTCATATAGCATATATCATAATCAAAATGTTCTCCGCTTGCAACCCTGCCAGGTGTTATGATCTCAGAGTAGAGCAACGTTGCGTTATCGTGGACACGTAGGTTGGCTTCTTGGTAGAATCTAGAGTCCCGGTAGGGGATTACCTGGTCAGGAATGTACTCAAAATAACAATCTTCGCCAACATCTATGTTGACTATCTGCGTGGCATAGTTGCCTTCCATTCTGTATATTCTCGTCGCCCCCTGCGTTGTGATGTGAGCAAATGCATGTTTTCGAAGCGTTATATCCATCCTGTACCTATCGCCTTGCAATATCCCGCCAGAGGGCGAGATGATATACATATAGGCCATGTTTGACAGCGCCTCTTCAAGGTAAAGTGCACGCTGGGTATAAAGCGGAACACGAGAGTACTGCTCTTTTACTGAAGTCTTGCCGTTACTCTTGTCCTGTTCAAGCCTCAGAACAAGCGCTCCAAGCTTGCCTACCTTACCCACTCCGAGCTGGGCCAAGGGGGAGTCATATGCAAGTACTTCTGGAGGAACAGCCTTTGGAGTGTAGTGCTCTAGCTCAGTTCCTTCCATGCCTTCTTTCAGGTCTTAGCAACAGTTTTTGGCGCAGACTCAAACAATATATCCCTTACGATATGTTCTGTCACCTGCTCTATGCCTTGGCCTGTCTTGCAGTTTACAAGAACGTATGGCTTATCTCCTCTGACCTCTTTTGCATCTCTTTCCATAATTGCAAGGTCAGCTCCAACATGAGGGGCAAGATCGATTTTGTTTATGACCAAAAGATCACATGTCTCTATTCCCAAACCCCTTTTTCGCGGGTACTTATCTCCTCCAGACACATCTATTATGTAAATAAAGTAGTCCGCCAGTGCTGGACTAAAGGTAGTCGTGATGTTATCACCCCCGCTTTCAATTATTATCAAATCAAGATAGCCGTATTTTGATTCCATTTCTTCAATGACGGATATATTCATAGATGGGTCTTCACGGACAGCGGTGTGGGGGCAACCGCCTGTTGCAAGGCCTATCACCAATTCTTCAGAAAGAAGGCCCTGTTCCGTTGCCAAATTGTGGCGCATCCTGTCCGCGTCTTCTCTTGAAACGACATCATTTGAAATAATTCCAGCCTTGTAGCCTTTGGCAGCCAGAAGCGGCACAATCTTTTCAATCAGCATCGTTTTGCCCGAGCCTACTGGACCTCCAATTCCAAGCCTTGGAATTCGCTTTTCAGTGGTCATCATCGCTTTTCAGTAGTCATCATCATCATATAAGTGTGCATCCAAATTATGTGATAAACATTTTAGAATTCATTCTCTCGTGAGATATCTGTATTATATCGGTCGATGGCGCAAATTGCCAGATGCCTTCAAGCGGTCTGTTGATATTTTCCTTTATCACATTGAGTATTGTGGGCTTGAGCTCATCGATTACCTTCTGGCCATCAAAATGCTGCAGCATCCCAAGCCTCAGGGCCGCACCAACCATGCTTACAGAAAATGAGTAGAGCATCATAAGCGCAGTCTTTTCCTTGGGAATTAAAAAGGCAGTGGCAGCAACTGCCAGTGCCACCGGATATGGCCCAAAAGCCCGGCCACTCCTTATTGCATCATCATATTGGCAAAGGATTTTGTTGTTAGAGAAGGATCGTATACAGCGCACAAGCTGTGTGCCAGATCTGATGGATGCATCTCTGATCTCCTGTACGAGCTTCATCGAGAATATTGCTCTATCCACTTCAAGCAACTCTGGAAGATTGGATTTTGCCGCCTGTTCGTAGGCGTTTCCAAGTGCTGTGCAGTCTGCTGGGCCTATCTGGTATTGAAGCAAGGTCGCAATGAGCTCTCGCAACTCTTCTGCTTTCATTTTCTTGCCACTATAAAAAATCGCTTCGAGCCCATTTGACATGGAATACATGCCTGTTGGAAAAAAAGAGTCCGATAGCTGGAGCATGCTCAAGTCTGCCGCATCCATGTTGACGATGCGGCCATCGTCATTAGTGCTCATGTACATCTGTCTCCTCTTCTGGCTCAAAGACCATTTTAGCCTGGGTTATCTCCAGATGATCCAAAAGCCGGCCAAAAATCTTTTTGAACATCTCGATTTCTGAATCCGTTTGTATTGGAAAATAGATCTTTCTTCCCTCAAGCTTGATTGGTCTATGTAGATTCCCTATTGCGTGCCCAATTGTGACTGGCACTTGAACAGCATCATGTTCAGGGATATTGTCCTTGACCTGTATCACTGCAAGGTTCTCCGGTTCAAGCTCCATGATTACCATCTTGTCATTTGCAACCAGGAGGACATCTCCGTGCCTGAGCTTTGTGCCCGGCGTCATGATAAGGGCGATATCCGTCCCCTTGCTTGATGTCTTGCGCATTCTGACGCGTTGTGCTTCAATCCTGTTTATCCTTATGGATTCACATAAGGATTGGGATGACATGTCTTGGTATTGCTTTCTCAGATTTTCGTCATGATACATGTTTCCAATTATTGAATTAATAGTAATCATTTTTTGTTCTCTCTATGCTTCTTTATTGATCTTGCAGCTTCCTTTCCTTGCTTGCGTGCTTGCTTTCTCTCCCCTTGATTTGTCTTAATCGCATTTATCATATCTACCAGTCTTTGTGTATAATCAAGATATCCATAATGTCCGTATAAAGACCTTGGAACAGTGGCAAAGACAAGCCCCTCGCTGTCCATCTTTACTTTGGCCCCAACTTCAAATGTTTCTGCAATGATACAGATTGTAACTCTATGATCAGGAAAGTCAAGGTTTAGGTGTGATGCTGGATCTATCAAGCCAGAGACCAGTGCGATTCTGCCACCGGCAACTGTCACATGTCTTATCTTAGTTGGATCTATTACACTCATATCACTATCTACATTGGATTCTTCCACACAGTGTCTGATCATCGAGCAGTCGTCACCTTTTTGTCTCTGATAGGGCTTGCTGGCTGAGGTCTTCTGCTGCAAGGTTTCTGTCGATCCTCAGAACAGACTTGGCAATTTCACCGGATGCTCGCAGTGCCATTGTCTTGACCATTAGTGGGTCTATTATGCCTGTCTTCCACATATCAATAAGTTCGCCTGTATTGATATCTATGCCATATGCCGGAGGGGAGGCCTTTGCTGCCATTACCTTTTCAAGACCATTAAAACCCGCGTTGGCTAATATCTGCCGCATGATGCTTTCAAGTGCAGAAGCTACCACCTCAAGCCCTACCTGTTCTAACCCCTTGAGGCGAAGGCCCTTCACTTTATCTATTATGTGCAATTCGGCAGCGCCTCCTCCTGGCACAACACCTTTGTTTAGAGCCGCTTCTGCGGCATTGACACCATCAATCGCAGCTCTCCACCGTTCAAGTGACGTCTCCTTTGTATTTCCAGAAACCATCAGAGTGACCATGTTTTTGCCTCTGCCACCCTCAAGGTAGATTATGTCATTATCCTCATCCTCCTGAATATGTTCTGCGGTGCCAAGTATGTCCGGTCTCTTGAGATCCTCAATGACACGCACAGGCTTAGCGCCAGTGTAGCGCGACAGGTGCTCGATCTCTTCAGTCGATATCCTTGCAGCAAATACTCTTCTGGCAACAAGAATGTCCTCTACCGCTTGGTCAACTTCTGGAGAGGCAATAAGAATAGTGTTAGCGCCAGTTGCTAACATGGCATCGACTATTTCTTTTGATTTTGAAATCCGGTCATTCTCCATCAGTAGAATTTCCTGATACTTGTTGTTCTCCTTTATCCATGACTCTTTGACAGGCTTGAGATCAAGCTTTGCAATCAAGATTTTAGCATTCCTTACCTCAAGCGGAAGCTCTGGATCCATCCTTTTCCTTTCAAG
>JAICPK010000009.1 GCA_025929855.1 Nitrososphaera sp. | reverse complement strand
TCCTGTCTATTTTCTTAGTATAAGGACACTCTTGAAATACGGTATCTCAATATAGCACCTGCATATGTTGTCAAATAGAGGGGATTCTGCAGGATGGATATCGGTTGCTCTTATTTATAATCAATGAATCTCACCCATTCAGGAAACCATAGGTCGTTTTCTGATACCCCGATACCTTTTGCTAGAACAGCCGGCGAGTTGTAATATAAGGAATCTGCCCCCAGCTCTCTGGCGATATTTTGGTTAAGCTCATTGATGGATGACACCTGGCCTATGTACTTATTTGCTATGAGGTCGCGGTTTTGTGTATACAACCCAACCTGCCTTCCATCCACTGTCGGAACATAGCTTACGGCTACGTAAATACGCTTTGCGCCGGCGTTCTTCAGATAATAAATTGTCTCCCGTGTTGTGCTGCCTGTCTGGATTGTGCCCTGCACTGTAGCTATCTTCTTTCCCTGCGCTAAATTTTGGATGATAAATTTGAGCGACCTGCCAGTGGTGAGTAACTTGTTTTTGCTCACCTGCTCTGAAAAGTCGATCATGTGGTCTGCGTCATCATATCTATCCTTAATTACGCCTTCTGCCAGCTCAAACACATTTGAATGCTTTTGATATTCAAGGCTAAAGCCTAGAGTCATGGGGCGAGTATAATCAGGCTCTGCAAAGGCCAAGTCCACGTCTAATTCTTTAGACAAAAAGTTGGCTTGCTCTTTGCCGATATTTTTGCGGATCTGGTAGATGCTCTTACCGTTGACCGTCGCTACGACATTTGACTCCCTTATGAACTCAAAGGGATCCATCATCAACCTTATTGTAGACTCACTTGTGAGGACCTTGAGCCCACTATATTTGTCAATCTTCAAGAGTTGGCCGGGCTTGACGTCTGCAAATTCCATGTTAATGAGAGAAGTCCTAAGAGAGTTTTCAGACGCTACGATATTCAGGGTCTTGTCACGGTTGGTTGCACTTACAAGTGGCTTGAATCCAGTCCTGTCACGGTATACGTAAATTATGTCGCCCACCTTGATCATCAGATTCCCTCTAAGGTGCCTGTCTAGAAACTCGGCCGCCCGCTCGGGGTTTTTCTCAAAAATCAAGAGTTGAGTGAAAATATGGTAAATCTTGAAAAGTGAATCAGAGTCCCTTGCAGAACCTATGTATGGGTGCAGGTGGAGCTTTTCAGTATCTACGAAGAACCCATCAAATACAACCCATATGCTGTTCATACTGGGAAAAGGCGGCGGCCGCTTTGAGAGGTAACCAATGCCATTGTTTCCGAGAAGCTTTTCCTTTTGTGCGATGCGCAAAATTGTTTCGTCTGCAGGAAGAGAGCCTTCTGCACCGGCGGCGCCTTCGCCTACTATCATTTTCCAGTATGCCTTGCCTCTGTGTTGCAACCTCCTCATGGAATGGGCAAGGTAGTAGATGATATTGTTGTTCTTGCTATTTGAGCCGTAGCTATAAATAGCCACAATGCCAGCCAACTACCTTCGTCTTCTCTTAATGAAGTTAGGATAAAAATCTTGTTAGTTGCCGTGCAAAGCAAACATTTGCTTCTGTCTTTCATACCTTGCAATATAGTCTTCAAGCTGCAACGTGAGCCCAATGCTGTCCAAGCCTTCGAGTAGCAGTTTCTTGTGGAAATTGTTGATCTCAAAATGCATAGTGCGGAGGCCGGCTGTGACTTTTTGCTTTGATAAATCAATCTCGATGTAAAGATCTTCGTCACTGAACAAATAGTCTATTTCATGATCTGGAAGCCGCACAGGCAGTATTCCGTTCTTAAGGCAGTTGTTGTAGAAAATATCTGCAAATGATGGTGCAATTATCGCTTTAAACCCATAGTCAAGTATGGCCCAGGCTGCGTGCTCCCTCGAACTGCCGCTGCCAAAGTTATCACGTGTAAGCAGTATTTGCCTGCTAGAGTATTTTGGGTTATTTAGCACAAAGTCACTCCTTGGTTTGCCGTCTGTATCAAAGCGCCAATCGTAAAACAGGTACTTGCCAAAGCCCGTCCTATTAACTAGTTTCAAAAACTGCTTTGGTATTATCTGGTCGGTATCGACATTTACTCTATCAAGCGGAGTTGCCTTACTTCTGAGTACTATAAAAGATTCCACTTAGAGCCACTCCCTTATATCTACAAAGTGTCCTTCGATTGCGGCTGCCGCAGCCATAATGGGGCTCACAAGGTGTGTTCTTCCTCCAACTCCCTGCCTTCCTTCAAAGTTGCGGTTTGAAGTGCTTGCACATCGCTCACCGGGTGCAAGTATATCAGGGTTCATACCAAGGCACATACTGCATCCTGATTCGCGCCATTCAAAGCCGGCCTCCTTAAAAACTCTATCAAGCCCAAGTCGTTCTGCAGCAGCCTTGACTTGTTGGGAGCCGGGCACCACCATTGCACGTACCTTGGGTGAGACCTTCCTTCCCTTTAGTACAAGTGATGCCTCCAGCAAATCTTCAAGCCGCGAGTTTGTACAAGAGCCAATGAACACCCTGTCAACTTTTATGTCGGTAATTGATGTTCCTGGCTCTAGCGACATGTATTTAAGTGCACGGGTAGCAGCCTTGTACTCATTCTCATTTCCCTTAGAAAATTGGTCTGGATGCGGCACGATATCAGTAATGTCTACTACCATCCCGGGATTGGTCCCCCAGCTAACCTGTGGCGCAAGCTCACTGACATTGAACGTGATGGACTTGTCAAATTTTGCATTTGGATCCGTCCTCAAGGCCTTCCAGTGTTCCACTGCTTTCTCAAACTGCTCGGCGTGGGGTGCGTAGCGTCTACCCCTGATAAACTCAAATGTCTCTTCGTCAGGTGCTATGATGCCAGCCCTTGCACCTGCCTCTATTGACATGTTGCATATTGTCATTCTGTTCTCCATAGAAAGATCGGATATCGTTTCGCCGCGGTACTCAAGCACCGTGCCGCTACCGCCTGCAGTGCCGATAGTCCTGATTATGTAGAGTATGATATCCTTAGCGGTGATGGCATGAGAATTTTTGCGCCTCCCTTCGATATTTATTGCAAATGTCTGCGGCTTGTCCATCCATATAGACTGGGTGGCAAGAACATGCTCCACATCGCTTGTCCCAATTCCAAGTGCAAAGGCGCCGAAGGCACCATGGGTTGAGGTGTGGCTGTCACCGCATACGATGGTGGTACCTGGTAGAGTTAGTCCAAGCTCTGGTCCAATAATATGCACAATCCCCTGATCTGGGCTATGCATATCAAATAGCGTTATGCCAAACTCCTTGCAGTTTTGAACAAGCGTCTGGATCTGTATCGATGATATCTGATCTATAATTGGAAGCGACCTGTCGCTTGTCGGGACATTGTGGTCCATAGTGGCAAAAGTCAGATCTGGCCGCCTGACCCGTCTTTTGCTCATCCGAAGCCCATCAAAAGCCTGAGGCGATGTCACTTCGTGAATAAGATGCCGATCTATATATAACAAAGATTGACCAGCCTCCTCCGCCTCTTTTTCATATACTATATGACTGTCCCAGATCTTCTCAAATATTGTCTTTGGATGCAAGCTACTTAATGAAGAAATGTCTCATAAGAGGAATATAAAACAAACAGACGGACAGACCGGCAGATAGTTTTAAATCAGGTTGCTTCACTCAATTCCATAAATGTATCCTCACGACAAGAGATATCCCGATTATATTGCAGATCAGATAAAGAAAGGAACCACTACCTGCGCCCTAATTTGCAATGATGGCGTAGTTTTGGCTGCTGATACACGCGCAAGCGCAGGCTTCTTTATCGCCGACAGGCATGTGATGAAGATTCAAAAGGTCGACCGTCATCTGGCAATGACTATAGCTGGCGGTGTAGCAGACGCACAGAACCTTGTCGACGTCATGCGTTACAATTCCAACCTCTATAGGCTCCAGAACAAGGAGCTAATGCCAATTAAGTCTGCTGCAAGGTTATGCTCAAATGTGCTTTTCAACCAGCGATTCTTTCCATATTATGTCCAGATAATAATGGCAGGCTGGACAAGAGAAGAAGGTGGCCAAATCTATAATATAGATCTATTTGGATCAATGACTACAGAGAAGTTCATATCGACTGGCAGTGGCTCTCCTGTTGCATATGGCTATTTAGAATCGGAGTACAAGGATGATATGAGCGTAAATGATGCTTACAAGATAGCAATGCAGGCGATAGCAGCTGCTATTAGGAGAAATGCGGGAACAGGCGACAGCATCAACGTAGTCCTTATCGATAATGATGGCTACCGCGCGCTGACAAAGGAAGAAAAGGCCGAAGTACGCGTAGTCTTCTAGTCAGGGCTTACAAAAAAGCTAATGCTTGTATTTAAGTCAGGGTTTACATACGTAAGGAAAATCGCATGTCCAATGCTATGACTGCCACATGGTCAAATTATCATCCGATATCTGTTAGTTCGTTCATGAACAGGCTGCTATCAAGCCGAGAGAACCTTGATAGGTTTATGGCAGCGCCCGGCTGTATTATTTCGCGAATATATTTCCCTGTTTCCAGTTGTGTCCACCATTTCTCTCCAAACCTATCTCGCAGGTGATGATCAAGCTCAACAGCACGAACTGCGGCAATCAAGTAACTTGGCGCATACATTATTGCATCTGGTAGTATGTGATGTAGCATCCAATATTCACCTGGCATTTCAAAGCCGGTATATTCCTTTATCAGTCGCGCATATACGTCGCTTGTCTTTTCTATCGACAGTTTCTTATGCCAAAACTCAGCCTTCATTATCGAATTGGCCGCGTAGAAGGTGACAAAGAACAGATCCATGAAGTTGTTCCTTGCCTCAATCTCTTCAAGAATGCGGTTGTTCTTAATTCCAAGCGATGACAAATATTTCCTATTCTTAGTCAGCCGCTCTAGAAATATTGAGAACATCTCGGCTATTCCCATTGAAAAACTATAGCGATTCCAATATTCTGCCTCCACGCTTATTGAAGAGGCATGTACTGCATGTCCCATTTCGTGGTAGCACCCCTGCAGGTCAAAATAGGGGCTTTCGCTTTTGTACAACACCCGGATATCGTTTGGTACCTGTACAAAAAAGCATATTGGCGATGGATACTTATTCTTTCGCTGTTCCGTATCGATGTGAATTGAAGACAGGTCAAATTGCATTGTTGCAAGAGTGCGTCTGACTTGCGCCGTAGGATTTACACCGACAAACTCTTTCTTAAGATCGGCATATACCCTATTGCGGAAAAAGTAGAAATCATCATAATATTCTGCTTCCCTCCCGAGCACCTTTTTCGAGATAGAATGAAGCACTTCTTGAAAGGGTTTTCGTGCTTGCCGTCCCATAGACTTCACAAAATCTCCCAAATAAGAGTAGGAGATCTTTTCGTTCTCTAGGTAGCCACCTAAAGGGGTCAATTTGTTGTTGGAGTACTTGCGGTAAATTCCATCCATCTGGTCAAAGCGCTCCTTGATAACAGGTGAGATGTATCTTGTCTTTGAAATGAATTCATCAAATACATGTTTGCGCTTTTTTGGATCCTTCTCAAAACTGTTGAACTGACGCCATGTGCTCCAATTAACTGGAGCACTGGCAAACCTGTAGCGCGAAGAAATAATCTTTTCATTGCGCAAATTGTACAGCTTGAGCTCAAGCTTTTTAGTTGACGAGTCTGCAATGTTTTCGAGCGAGCTTAGAAACAATTCCCTTGGCTGCGAAAAGAAGTTGACAAATGTCTCTGCGCTAATAGTCCTCATTTCTGCAAGCCGCTCTATCATTTGTTCGCTATAGGAGAGGCCTGCATACTGCTTATATCGCTCATCCATTTCTGCAATGTAGATCTGCTCATCGAGCTGACACCATTGCTTTAGGTCCATATGGCTTGGGCATGCAGCTTATCCAATTTTAAGTTTCTAAATACAACAGATATATTTGCATCCTGTAGCAGTAGACGCAACGCCCATAATCGAGAGCATAGAGGCAACAATAGGATAATCAGGTAGGCTGACAAAAAATTGTTGGAGTCAAAGTTTTGTTAAAAGAATTTTCCTTACTTCTTTTATCAAAAGATCTGAGCGCCAATAAAAACAGAATCTGCTAACATGAACGTAGCTTGAACGACTATCAATACTAAAAAGAAGAAAAAGGTAGGGTGCGCTTACGCGCCAGCCATGCTGTTGCGCAGCTCTATTCCTTTATGATCGTCTGCTTGCTCTAAGGCAGCGGCCTTGTGCATTTCTGACAGAGCGCAACCCATTTGGGCTTCTGGCTTACCTCTTCTCATTAAGCCTCGGTAGAGGCCTGCTTCCAGGGTCTGACCGTGAGCCTTCTCCCATTCTTCGACGGGGATGCTATACTTCTTTTGGATTCTATCGCGGTACCATTCTGGGATGACGTTGAATGCACAGAATGGGATGATTCGGAGGTCTGGAGTAAGATAATGGATGTCACACCTCTGGAGTCTTTCAAGATCCTCGTTGTACTTGTCTTGGAAGTGCATCATGCCAAGGAAGAGTGACCTTACATGCCATGAGCCTACAGAGTCAAAATTGCGCTTGAGCAGGATGCTCGAGAACATTCTTGCCAGATCTAGGCCTCTTGGCTGCTTGTCTTTGTTGACAAATTGCTTTAGCTTACGGACGACTTCAAGTAGTGCCCAATACCTATTGGCACCTGACTTGATATCATCAGCCTTTTCTTCAAAGTATTCAAGGACTCCTTTGATATCAACAAATGATGTGAGAGGTATCAGTTTTTTTGTATCCATATCTTCAAATACATAGGTGCCTGCGCCACATGCAAAGTGTATCGATAATTCATACTTAGGCTTCTTGCTGAACGCCTCAATCACGTTTGTCATAGGCATGCATGAGGGAACTGGAAACCAGGCGTCTTTTGAAATTTCACCATTAGTCTGCTCTTCGATTCTTTCAATGCAGTCTGGAATTGTAATTCGGTATTTTTCACGCTCCCTCTTTGTCATCCTGCCTGTGAGGGACACAGGCTGGAAGTTGACAGCGTGAACCACATCTAGGTTCTTTTGGGCGTATCCGATGATACCACCAAGCTCATGGTCGTTGATCGACTTGATGACGGTTGGGACGAATACTACAGTCATTCCGCACTTTCTTGCCGATTCCAATGTATATGGAATTTCCCAGTGATTCTTGGGGTTTGTCCTTGGGCTCACGCCATCGAATGAAAGATACAGGTTGTTAACACCTGCCATTCTTACCTGACGCATAGTTTCTGGCGACATGGCCAGTTTGATACCGTTGGTGTTAAGTTGGATATGGTCGACGCCTTCCTCCTTCATTATATTAATGATTTCAATAATGTCATCCCGGAGCATCGGCTCGCCGCCTGTGACCTGAATAGAATTACCTGCAATAGGTTTTTCCGCCTTGAGAGTCTTCATCATAGCCCTTATCTGCTCCATGTTTGGCTCATAGAGGTAAGCCCCTTCAAGACCCTTCTTGACATAAAAGAAGCAGTACCAGCATGTCAGATCACACCTGTTGGTGATTATCATGTTGGAAAGCCCAGAATGCGAAAGATGGTTCGTGCAAAGTCCACAGTTATTGGGGCATGAGCACTTGTCTATCATGACATTTGGCGCGTGGGCCCCCTTGCCATCCATCCAATAAGTACTGAATTTCTTATACATTTCATATGAGCCAAAGTATAGCTCTTCGCACTCACCGTGCGTCGGGCATGTCTTACTCATAAAGACCTTTCCTTCCCTTTCAAAGACCTCAGCATCCAGAATCATATTGCAGTCTGGACAGATGCTTTGTGTGAACCGGATTGTGCGTTTAGTGCTTCCACTTTTGCTAGACATATTCGAAATTTGGATTAAGTCCATACTACTGCTACCTTTTGGAACCAATCTTCGCTTTGATATAAAGCTAACTTACTAATTCCTACGGTGATGAATAGGTTTATAATCATGCTTGATTTTCGAGAAACAGTCAAGTTCCACATACGAAGGAGGTAATAGTGTGAATCTCCTCTCTTTAGAGAAAGCGCTAACCTTTTTAAACCTCAGGACGTGGGTGGTGTTGTCACTTTACTGACAAGTGCACATACATTTAAAAAGCAAAAAATATATCATAGTGCCCAGTCTGAGAGGAAGTGAGTATTAGCGACAGGTCAAGGAAGGCGATGGAAAACCTTGGCTTGACAGGTTATGAGATACGTGTTTACCTTTCACTGCTTGACAGAGGATCTATGACTGCCGCAGACATTTCAAAAAAATCAGGGGTTCCATACTCGAAGATCTATGAAGTCCTCAACAGCCTGGAAGAGAAAGGATGGCTTGAATCAGGCAGCTCTAGGCCGCAAAAGTTTTTCCCCAAATCGCCTTCTACAGCTCTTGGAATCATGAGGACACGCCATGAGAACAACTTCCGCGAGAGTCAGAGTACTATCGTAAATGAGTTGATGCCAATGTATACAAAAAGCGGTATGAAGGAGAGGCCTGAGATATGGGTCGCAAGAGGAGTCTATAACATAATCGCCAAGGTCAATGAGATAATCCAGAATGTGCAGCAAGAACTGCTGGTCGCGCTACCTTTTGTTGCAGTGGACATAGCCAAGCCACTCCAGCCGGAGCTCAGAACCCTGCACGACAGAGGAGCAGTCAAGATAAACATCCTTGCATCTGCCAAGATAAGCCCTGACACGGTTAAAACACTATCAAGGGTAGCAGACGTAAGACTTAAGGATGGTCTTTTTGGAGGCGGCATAATAGGCGATGCAAAACATGTCGTGATATTACTTGGAGAAGGCACTGGCGAGAACGGTAGCTTTGAACCGATAGCCATTTGGGCTGACCACGCAGGCCTTGCAGGCTTTGCAAAAGGTTATTTCCAATACCTATGGGGAGACGCTGGCGAGAAGAAGCATCCCAGGTAAAAACGGCGTTATACATGTGCAGATAAGGTTAATACAGTTTGGCGAGAACAGAATAACCACTGTGGAGTCCGTCGTTGCGAGGAAAAAACAGCAAGTAACCAAAGATGAAGAGCTGTATGTCGGGACAGCAGAGTCTGAGCATATTGAGATGTATCTGAAAGCAATTTGGTATATTCGCGAAAGAGGCGAGGAAGTTAAGGTGAGCTCAATAGCCAAACTTCTAAATGTCACTCAGCCATCTGTTGTCCAAATGTTACGCAAGTTGAACATATCCCAATTTGTGCGCTACAGCAAAGGCAGTGTGGAAATGACTACAGAAGGAGAACACATTGGCAGGAAGATGATGCGAAACACCAGGCTGCTTGAGGTCCTAATGAAGGACGCTCTCAAAATAGAGGTAGATGAGGAAATGATCTGTGGGATAGAACATCATATGAAGGATATGTTCACAGATGCATTGTGCACACTCTTGAAGCATCCACGGAGGTGCCCTCACGGCCACAAAATTCCAAATGGCAAGTGCTGTTCGTAGATTTTTATTCTTGGAATCCCTCATTTTTGGTGTGGACAAGCGATGACTAGATAGCCCTACTGAGTTGGTGAAGGAGATCTTGAGTGAGGAGTTTGTCCACTCTCTTGCATCTCACAAAACTTGATAAATGGCTGATGGCTTTTATACATCTACATTGGTTAAAATAGAAACTACAGCTTCATTAGAGAGTTTTAGAAAGTTTATCATCATAAGCACCTGCAGGTCCTTCATACCTGAAAGCTATCTGCGCGATTATGAAGTATTTCCAGAGCGCGAAGAGGGCCCTGGAGCAATCTATATTGAGGCTGCGGATAAGGTTACACTGAAGAAAATAAGGGAGATGACGTTTGTAAATGCAAAGGAAATCCTTGGCATTATTTATTCATCAAAGAGCGGCAACACTCAGCTAAAGTGGAGGCAGACTCGTAGACGAATAGGTAAGGTACAAGGCTTTGCATCACCAAATGCCCTAGTCAACCTAGTTGAATCAGGTGTACTGACACAGGAATGGGTTGACAATTATTTGAAATTGATCCAAAATCAACAGCAGCAAGACCAAGATTCATCGTCTGCTGTAACTGCAAGCGAAAAGACAGTATGATAGTAAAGCCAAGCGGCACGTCAAACAATGCTTTTTTTATAATCCCTGAAGATGCAGATGACCTCTTTACCTTGCGCCGTATCATAGAGAAGGGTGATCGAATCATTGCAGACAGTACTCGTCTAGTCAAGCAGGTCAAGGAATATGGCCGGCCGGATAAGGGTGAACGCGTCAAGGTGCGTATTGCTATCAAAGTAGACCAGAGCAAGCTTGACTCGGCAGTTGATAGGCTAAGGATATCTGGCATCATCACAGATACAGACAACGAAATGGTACCAAAAGGGACTCACCACTCGCTTTCTATACATGCAGGAGACATGGCAACAATAGACAAGGGGAGAAGGTGGCTGGATGTTGAGATTAGGATGTTAAAGCGGTCTGTTAGCAACTTCAACTTTATTCTAGTGGCAATAGATACACAGGAAGCAGCCGTTGCCAAGGTGTCAGGCACTCATGTTAAAGTGATACCAAACATCTATTCTGGCCAGAGCGGCAAGCGCTATCAGACGAAAAATCCTAACATTGAGACTTACTTTGTAGACATCGCCAAGACTGTCTCTTCAATAATTTGTGAAAATGACAAGGTCATCATATTTGGTCCAGGGGAAAGCAGACGTAGGTTCTTCAATATATTGGTGAGCAGGCAGTATATCCTAAAGGACAGGGTGCACATTGTTGAGGGTATAGATGTAGCAGGCGAGGATGGGATATTTGTATTCCTCCGCTCAGCAGCAATGAAGCAGATCATGAGCACAAGCAAGCTAGCTGAGGTATCTTCAATACTGGACATGGTAATGTTGATGGTGAACAGAGGGGAGGCAAAATTTGCGATAGGGATGAACGAAGTATCAAATGCAGCTGGATTGAAGGCAATAGAGGCGGTGGTATTCTCCGATTCCATTTTCAGGACCGAAAATGAAGAGGAGATAGTCAAATTACTCAATTTGATTGAAAGTTATGGAGCAAAGATGTTTGCTGTTGACTCATCGACGGATATTGGCCTGCGTATCTCGTCACTTGGCGGCATTGTGGCGCTTCTTCGCTACGCGATACATTGATTCTGCAGCGAGCCATGACAGATAGGACTTCGATACATTGCTCATTTTAAGTTCTACTATCTCCGGCACTTCATATGGATGAAGTCTTACAATTTCAGCCTTGAGTTTTTTTGCCGATTTTGAAGTTGCTTTGAAAAGTACAATGAATTCATGCTGATCCTCTACCTTTCCATGCCAGGAGTAAATTGACCGGATCTCAGTGAAATTGACACAGGCACATAACTTTGCGCTGACGACCAGGTGAGCAACCCGCGCGGCCAACTCTTCGCTTGGAAACGTTGACAGGATTATGACTCCAGTGCTAGCCATATTTCACATATTGCTTCTAATGCAATTAATTATTCCTACACTGTTTCGCAAAGTGGGTTTGCCTTTATGACTATAAACTCCTGGTTTGCCATATTCTTTGATATTACCTTTTCAAAGTCTGTCTTGGAGCACGCAATGACGATAGTTGTCTTGTCTGTGTGATATAGGTCAAACGTATGCCCTTGGTGCCGCTCTACATCACTAATATAGTCTTTGATCTTTGTCTCAAATGAGGAGAGCAGCTCTATCCTGTCCCCTCTCATTTCATGCGGATCAAGTGTCCATGCTATTGCCACTTTTGTTCTGCTTGCCTTAAGGTCGCGCTTTTTCAATGTTGCCCGTATTTGGTCAACAAGAAACTTGACGTACCCATCTACACTCTTAATGCTACCGTTGACGAGATACATCAGTGGCCCTGTGCCGTCAAGCGACGACCCTATTATTCGGAGGTCATATAGTCCACTTGTCACATCATCGATATAGAGGTCGGCGAATGTGCTGCGCATCAATTCACTGAGGATATTGTTGTCAGTGGCCTTTTTGCAAATTTCAAGGATGCTGGCCATCCCAGAGTAGTGGCTCAACGTTTTTATGACATGCACTAGCTCGGCTGAATTAATGTCTACAAATTTCAACCTGCGACGCGTGTCCGGGTCGTATAGCATCTTGGAAATATGATTATCGTGTTTAGCTTTTACTGACCCTATCAGAGTCTCAGAACTAGCTGTAGTAATAGTGCTCATGGGGAGGTAATAATACGATACATCCTTCTCAACAGTCATTCCTGTCATGTGCTCTATAAGGGCAATGTTTTCATTGTTGCCACCTACTCCTGTCGGAAGCATATAGATTAAAGAGGCACCCTGCTTGAGAGCCTTGATGGCATCCTTGAACTTTGTCATAACGTCACTTTTGACGTCTGGGCCGACTTTCCTTATTCTGGGAGCAAAATAGACGTATGAGGCATTGCTTATCGCAATGTCAATAGGCTGTAGATCAAGGAGAGGCTCATCTTCCATAAGCGAGCTAACATTTGGGTACGTCCTTGCTATATCTGGCTTGAGCACAATGGCCATTCTGACTGATTCGTCGATTAATGAAACCTTGGAGCCGTTTATGGCTATCGAGGAAGCTATTCTATATCCTTCAGTGCTCAAGCCATATACTGCAACAGAAGCAGTACTAGAAGAAGAGGAAGAAGTAGCACTCAAAGTGTAGACTGAGCTCCCCCTTTCATCCCTCCGTATATACCTCACGTGGTCTACAAAAGGTTTTTCCAATGGTTTACCAGCTACATTGTATATTTGAAGATATGGTTTGACATTTTAACACCAAAGCAGGTGATGTTTTTCAGGCGTGCCGTCAACTTGCTGCACAATTCTGGCCATGAGATTCTTTGCACCTCAAGAAAATACAGAGAAGCAGTTGAACTCGCTAGGATCAAGAGGCTCAGTCTTACATTCGTAGGAAGTCATGGCGGAGCTGATAGATACAATAAACTGCGTCAAGGCGCTCGCAGGACGTACGAGCTGGCAGAAGTCGTAAAGCAGTTTGGGCCGGATGTGGCGGTCACGTTTTCGTCACCAGAGGGCTCACGGGTAGCTTTCGGCCTTGGAATCAGGCATATTTGCTTTAACGACTCGCCTCATGCGGAAGCCGTCGCAAAACTTACGATACCCTTGACAAGCAAGTTATATTGCCCTTGGGTGATACCACACGCTGCATGGTCAGGTTACGGCATAGCAAAGAAGAACATTGTGCACTATAGGGCGCTTGATCCGGCAGCATGGCTCAAGTACCATAATGATGACATACAGGAAGTCAAGCAGGAGAAAAGGATGATCCTTCTTCGGCTTGAGGAAAGCAAGGCATCATACATTGCAGACAAGAAGATTAGTACAACAAGAATGATCGATAGCTTTGTAGCCAAATTATGGCAGTCAGCCAACATTCTAGTACTCTGCAGATACGAAGACCAGATAGCAGAAGTAGAATCACGCTATGGCAACAAAGTGCAGGTGCTAAGAGATGTGGTTGAGGGCACCACCCTCATAAAATCTACACAGCTTTTTGTGGGGGCAGGCGGCACAATGACTGCTGAGGCTGCGCTCCTGGGCAAGCCTACAATATCAATAGCACCTATCCAATTTTACGTTGAAAAATACCTTGTCAGATCAGGGTTAGTCAAGAGAGCCATCAACTCCAGATCGCTTGTAAGGAGTGGCATGAAAATGCTCTCTGATGAATCGTATATACAGATGCAAAAGAAAAGGGCAGAGCGGATTCTTGGAAGTATGGAAGACCCTACAGAGAGAATAATTAGTGCCTTAAGATTATAAGTATGTCCCAGATAGTTGAAGTTAAGCCCGGAAGCCCGGTGGAGGAAAAAATTTCTTTTTCCGCTGAATGTAGTGGCCAAGCATAGGGGCCTTTGGAGCCCTTGACCCCAGTTCGAATCTGGGCCGGGCTATTATAATTAAATAGCAATGCAAATGCAGATAGTGTTAATGGTGCCGTGAGCAAGAAGAAGAAGAACAAGGTCTATCTAACAAGAAGGATACTAGAGCCTGCCCTTTCTATTCTTTCCACGGAATGTCAAGTAACGCTGAACAAAAGGCCCCGCCCGCCAGGTAGGGAAGAGATATTGAAAAATGTTGCTGGCAAGGCAGGCATTCTGTGTATGCTGACTGACAGGATTGATGCTCACGTAATGGACAAAGCAGGTTCAAACCTCAAAGTCATCAGCTCATACAGCACAGGCTTTGAGCACATCGACGTCAAGGAAGCGACAGCAAGGGGTATCTATGTTACTTATACTGCAGACATCCTTGCTGAAGCGACAGCAGACTTGGCATTTGGCCTTATCCTTGCCTGCGCACGCAATATTGTAAGTGCAGACGAATTTACCAAGAACAAAAAATGGAAGATTGCATGGAGTCCAGACCTAATGCT
>JAICPK010000121.1 GCA_025929855.1 Nitrososphaera sp. | reverse complement strand
TGAACAGCAATAGTACACCAAACATTCCAAGCACTATTGCCAGTCCCTGCGCGCCACCATTTGGAACTGCAAAAAGATAGGCGATCGCAAAAGCTATGCAAGTTACTGCTTGCAGAAGATAGGATTTCGCAGCATGCATCTTGGTCTTTTTTGCTACATATCCTATGGCGAAAAATACGGCTGCAGGATATATAGTAAGAAGAATGAACTGATCAATGTCAATGCCAAGATGAACCATCGACAATCACTGTCAGTCAATACTAAATAAGAATTTTTAGGATTTACCGATAGCAGTCGGGGCAATTGAGCATAGTCCATAGGATATATTAGGACTATCAGTTGAATCTTCATATACAGTCATCAAGCAGGCGTTCTTTTCGAATGTATTTCTAGTAAAGCAGCTTAACAATTTCTTATTTACCAGTTCTACAACCTTCTATTGTCGTATATGCGGCTTGCACACTTCTTGCACTACCTTTTCATTGTTGATCTTTTGTAGATATATAGAAGATATAGAAGATATGCTATGTTGCGTCTTCTCTGCACTCTAACTGGCTCCTAGAATTTTTTAAAAGGGTACTTTGAAACTATCGTCTTGGCCGTTCTGACCTGCTCAGAGCTGAATTTTTACTAGTTAACTACTAGTTGAACAACTCTTTTAATTAACGAAGTAGACTTGCATTGTTATAATAACTCTACATAATTTATTTTCCAGATTATTCGACATATGCTTCGATGGCTCCACCGCCATCAATTATTGAGCGAGCATTTTCGAATGGAAGGGAGGCCACATCTTCCTGCGCGTATGGTCCGTACTTGTTCATATCTGTCCCAACAAATGCTTCTATTGGTTTGAGGAATCTGACCACTATTTGTTTTGAGCGCATTCTTGTAGATATCGACTCAAGCACTTTTGGCCTACCTTTGACCAAGGCCGTCATAACTTCGTCTATTCTCTTGCTTAATTCCCGTTTGCCATCAAGGATATATTTTTCCTCATCAGTTAGCTTTGAATAGTCCAGAGGCTCATCTCCCGAGCTGATCTTGGCTTGTCTTGTCTCTATCATAAGAGATGACGAAGTCCCAAGCATCTCGACCATGTTATCCCTTATCTTTGCTTCGACACCTTCATAGGCCTGGCCCTTCAGATTGCTTAGTAACTCTGCTATTTTCTGGAAAGTGTTTGGCTCTATTGACTGAAGGGTGGGTGTTTCAATTTCTTTTTCTAACATTTTGTAGACATCTTTGAGCGTAAGGCTACCGCTATTTTCGGCGTCCATTTCATTGCTATTTTGTTGCCCAGCTGTTGTTGACATTTGGCTCACTAAGCCTTAAATTATAGGATTTTAGTGCCTACTAGTGGGATATTTCAGTTGCCTTATAAATTGGTTGACGGCAGGATCGAGCCATTAACTTTTAGTGCTGAACAAGTCATGCGGCGTCTCAAAGAAGACAATATCAAGTTCCTCGATTTGCAGTTCACTGGGCTTTTTGGCCGGTTCCACCACACTACAATAGACTCCAAAATGTTCCGGATCCAGGATTTCACTGATGGCCTTCCAAAGCTTGACGGATCTTCAATACGCGGCTTTACAGAAATACACGAATCCGATCTCATTATAAGGCCTGATTCAGCTACATACGCTACCATCCCTTGGATTGGAACGCCTACTGCAAGGCTGATATGCGATATTTTAAGCGGAGGGAGAAAACGTGAGATATTTCCACGAGACCCCCGCGGTATTGCAAAAAAGGCAGAAAGATATCTTAAAGATCAAGGCTTTGACACTTCTTACTGGGGACCAGAAGTTGAATTCTTTGTCTTCGATAAGCTTGAGGTTAACACTATGACTCCATACCAAGGTCAGAGCTATCACATCACATCAAGAGAAGCACCTTGGTCTACCGACAGTGTAGGCTATGCGCTCAGGCTCAAGGAGGGCTACCTTCCAAGCGCGCCAGGCGACACCCTCATGGAATACCGAAACGAATGCGTTGATGTACTTACGAATAATTTCGGCATAGTGTGCGATGCTCATCACCACGAAGTAGCGACTGCCGGCCAATGCGAGATTGACATTCGATTTGATACCTTGGTTAATGCTGCCGATGCTGTTCAAAGTTACAAGTATATTGTCAAGAATATTGCAAAAAAACAAAATATGATTGCGACAATGATGCCAAAGCCGATAGCGCTCGACAACGGCTCCGGCATGCATGTTAATATCAGCCTCTGGAATAAGGGCAAGAACCTATTCTATGACTCTGCTGATGAATACGCAGAAATGTCGCAGACCGCCCGCTATTTTTGTGGAGGAATAATAGAACATGCTCGAGCACTTGCGGGAATCGTAGCGCCTACTACCAACTCTTATAGGAGGCTTGTGCCCGGCTACGAGGCTCCAGTGTATGTGGCATGGAGTACCGGCAATCGATCTGCAATAATCAGGATCCCAGCGCATTACAAAGGAGCCAAGTTTGCTCACCTAAAGCGCATCGAGTTCAGAGCTCCTGATCCTTCATGTAACCCCTACCTTGCGTTTTCGGCTATTCTCGCAAGTGGCCTCGATGGCATCAAAAAGAAAAAGGACATAGGTGACCCAGTGAATGAGGATATCTTTAGGATGACCTCAGAGAGGAGACGCCAGCTAGGGATAACACAACTGCCAGCAAGCTTGAGAGAAGCATACGAGGAGCTTAGAAATGATAATGTATTCTTAAAGCCGATATTTGACAGCGAGATCATAGATAGAATAATAGAGCACGAGGAAAAGGAACATGTAGAGTTGGCGGTGAGACCTCACCCGCATGAGTTTTCAATGTATGCTGACATCTAACCTCCTTTTTATAATGAATCTTGCGGCTCAAAGAGAGAATCTCACATTTTCCTTTCGTCAGGTAATAAGAAGCAACACTGCAAATATCATCCCAAGCACAGTAGCAGTGGACATAAGCGATATTATGTAAACATTGTCGAGTAAGAGTCCTACCCTGTCCAACTCGTGCACGATTCAGAACATAACTGTAAGTGGTCCACGCCCCGCACAATCGTTATCAATTTTCCTATGTTATGCCTTTTCCCCAAAAAAGAGGCGGCCTGCTTTAACACGTTTGGGCTGTCTAAATGGTTTGAAGTGCAAGAAAGTGTACGGACGTGATGGCACAAATTTCCTGACGGGTCTATTGCTAGCTGTTCTCGAACCAAGTTGCAGATTTAATATTTGCCTTGTAGCAAGACAATACGGACAGCATGCAGGAAACAAATGCAATTTCAGTAGCAAGCAAGGATTGTACCATTACAGATTACCGGATACCTATCGAAAGGTAATTCAAGAGCGAATCCAGTATGTCAAT
>JAICPK010000089.1 GCA_025929855.1 Nitrososphaera sp. | reverse complement strand
ACCAGTCGGTCATATAATACAACATCACAGGTCTTCAAAAGTTCCATTGCCCGAAGCGTCATTAGCTTGGGATCGCCGGGACCGGCTCCGCAGATAAACACCTTACCCTTTTTCATAGTTTCTTGTTCCAATCGTCCACTGCTTTACGCCAACCTTCTGCAAGATCCATTGCTCCCTGCTTTACCAACATGTTTGCTACTGTGTCGCCCAGCTCTTCGGGGTTGCTTGCTCTTCCTATCTTTTTGACGTGAATGCTCTGCTTGCCATCTGCAGAAAACACACTTGCATAAAGTGTTATCTTGTCATCATTTGTTATTGCCACTGCTCCAAGTGGGAACCTACAGCCCCCTTCTACCTTTCTTAGCAGTGCTCTTTCTGCAAGTACTGCTGTGCGGGAATGGCGATCCTCTATCTGCTGGAGCATGCCAGCAAGTATAGTATGATCACACCTGCACACGATGGCTATAGCGCCCTGACCTGGAGCTGGTACAAAATCTCTGATGCTAAAACGCTGGACAATAACATCTTTCATGCCTAATCTTGCAAGGCCAGCCTCTGCTAGAATAGCCGCATCGTACTCGCCACTTATCACCTTTTTCACTCTTGTTTCGACATTACCCCTTATAGGTCGGACATTGAGATCTGGTCTAGTTTTTGTCAGCTGCACAGCTCGCCGGAGGCTGCTCGTGCCAACGACTGCTCCAGGTACTAGATCTTTCAGTTTTTGTCCATTATCGGTGACAAGCACGTCATTTGGGCTCGCCCTCTTGGGAATACATGCCACAGAAAGATCATCTGACAGATCTGATGGAATATCCTTAAGGCTATGGACTGCAAAGTCAACGTCGCCTTGCTTGACTGCTTCGTTCACTTCTTTTTCAAAGATTCCCTTTTCGTCTAAGGTAAAGAGTGGCCTCTTATCAACATCACCCTTGGTGCTTATTGGGATTACTTCAAATCGTACGTGGGGGTGAACCTTACGTAAGGCAACAAGTGCTATCTCTGTCTGCGCTATTGCAAGTCTACTGCCTCTGGTTCCGACTCGTATTGTCTCCATCATTTCTTTATCTCACGAAATGCTTTGTCGTATGCCTCTATTGTCTTGTCCGCGTCGTCTTCGGTATGTGCATAGGATAAAAAGCAAGTTTCAAACTGCGAAGGGGGGATGAATATGTCCTGCTTTAGCAGCTCGTCAAATAATTTGCGGAACATTTTTGCATTTGCCTTCTTGGCACCAGATTGATCCTTTACTCTTTCGCTAGTAAAGAATAGCTGGAACATTGAACCTATGGAATTGACAGTGCAGTCAAGTTGCGCTCTAGTCAGTATATCTTTGATGCCGCCAACAATGCTATCGCATGTTTTGGCGATCCTAGGATATATCGTATTTTTAGCTTCAGTCAATGTTTCCAATGTAGCAATGCCTGCTGCCACAGACACAGGGTTACCAGCAAATGTACTTGCCTGATAGACGCTACCGGCAGGTGCAAGCTTGTTCATTATCTCTTTCTTGCCTGCGATTGCAGCAATTGGCAAGCCATTACCAAGTGCCTTTGCAAATGTGACGAGGTCTGGCATGAGCCCAAAAAACTCACTGGCGCCGCCAAGTGCAAGACGGAAGCCGGTGACGACTTCATCAAATATCAGGATAATATCGTTCTGCTCGGTTATTTTTCTCACTTCATTAAGATATCCCTTTTCTGGCAACACAAGCCCAATGTTTGCAAGCACAGGTTCCGTTATGACGCACGCAGTGTCACGGTTCTTTTCAATTGCGCGCTCAAGCTCAGCTGGGTTGTTGTACGGCACAACTTTCGTGTGAGCTGACGCCTCATCAAGCGTTCCCTCTGATGCAGGCAAGCTAGCCATGCCTGATCCCGCTTTGACAAGAACATAGTCATGAGCACCATGGTATCCACCTTCAAATTTAATCACCCCTTTTCTCTTTGTAAAGGCCCGAGCAAGTCTGATGGCATGCATTGTAGCTTCAGAACCAGTATTGACAAGACGCGCCATTTCTCCGCACGGCACAACCTGACATATCATTTCTGCGAGCTTGATCTCGCTTTCTGTAGGCACGCAAAAGAGTGTCCCCTTATCAAGTTGGGATCTCACAGCTTCAATTACTGAAGAATAGCCATGGCCAAGAATCATTGCCCCATAGCCCATACAGTAGTCAAGATAGATCTGATGATCTGCAGTAGTGAGCTTGCTTCCAAGCGCAGAGGTCGCAAAGAACGGATAAGGCTCATAAAAGCGCACCGGACTATTAACCCCGCCTGGCAAAATTTTTTTTGCCTTGGCAAAGAGCTGATCAGATTTCAATCATGTACAGATCCACCAAGAGCTATAATAATTGTAATGCTAATTAACCACAAACTGTAAGAAAAACTGCATTGGGGACATTTTCCAGTCTTATGGACGACTTGCAACTTAATATCGAACGCAATCATGACGTCCTTGCTGTAGCATTAAAGAGGAGTCCCAACATAGCGTATCAAAAGGTAAATGAGCTTGCACAATTTGTCGGATCGCACTATAGCGTTAATCTACAACTGCACTTTCCAATACCAGGTAAGATCTCTGATCTTGACTCATATGGCACTGAAAATATTAGCATCGTAGTTGACAAATTTCGCAGGCTTTTTCCTGTGCCAAGAGAGCTGGTAAAACAAAAGGCAGTCGAACTCATAGGCAATGATGCTAAGTCGAAGGATGCCTACACTTATGAAGGCAAAGAGGGTGCCAAGGTAATGCTCATGCCCAAAGGCAGTATTGAAGTCCTTCCCGGCTCGATACATTTTTGGTGCAAGATTGATGGGCGGATCAGGTCGTATGGCGACTGGATGATCGAAAATGTCTATTTTCCAAAGAATTCTTAAGTTGGTTGCAGCGAGTTGCCGGTAGCTGTTGATGGTGTTGATGCTACACCAGACGCATTTGTGAGCTCGTACTGGTACAGCAAATTGTCCTCTGCGTCATACACCTCTGCCTTGACTGGTAGTGGCATGTCACGAACCAACCAGATTTTGCTCGTCGCTTCTCCCAGCTTATAACTGAGTACAAATGAGTCAAATACCCCCGCCAGAGTGCTTATACGCTCTTCGCTTGTCACCCTAGCTGTTACCGAAGATGAGCCAACAAATATCGTATTCCACGGCGCACCCACTACGAGATATTTTGGGCTTCCGCCGTACTCCATGTCGCGGACTGCAAGAATTGATGACTGTATATGCTCAAAGTAGGGCCTGAATGACTCGTCAAGCTGGCCCTCTCGTGTCAATTCTTTTGATATTATTACTGTGTGGTTTACTGTCGGCTGGTCAGTGCTGTTTGTGATCATGAATCTGACGTTCCAATTTTCACCAGCCTGCTTAAAGTTCATCGATACCCGCGCAGATTCAAGTGAGTTTGGCTGACCCTTGGAAGTTAGGACATATTCTAGGGTCATCCCATCTTGTATATGGTCGCCAACATTCCAGATATCCGCATCTGTAGGCGGGTCAAAGATGTTTGGACTAGAACTCTCAAAGCCTCCGCCTGCAGCAATAAAAGCAATGCTCACCCCAACACCCAATGTTGCGAATATGGCGGTCAAGATTATCACCCGCCGGATGGCTGCTGCTCGCCGCCGCTTTTGAGACACGATTCTGATTCAGCAATCTTGGTTATTTAAAATAGATTACTTTACTACTTCTTTTCAGATACGTCAGCTGCCACATACTCGCCAATTTGATTGTATATCTTTAGGAAACGATTACCTTTCTCGGTTGTCCTGTAGATCTGCTCTCCTTCGATATACTCTAGCAGCCCATTTTCTATCAACACTGCCAGATATTCCTTAAGCTGTGCGTAGGATAGGAAGGCCTTATACATTATCTTAGTTTTAGTGACGCCGCCATTTGCAGCTTCTAGAATTTGAGCAGTTATATCAGTTCTGCTTCTATATTTCATGCGTATCATAGATATTAGGATCTATAAAAGCATCTCGAGGTTTTATTATAGAAGACTTTACTTGAATAGAAGGATACTATACTCCATTATCTCATTTCTTTTTTCATCATCATGGCCTTTGTTCCTGCCTATGACTGGATCTTGTTCCTGATTGTCTGTCTGGAACTACGTGTACATTAGTATACGTTTCTTACAGGGAAGTAAGGTTTCTAATGATGCGCACTCTGTTTCAACTCACATGCAGTTTAAGCAAATTGTCGTGCATTTTCTTTGCAGCAGAACCTCAAGACAGTCTCCACTTACCGGATTATCTTGGTCATTAGAACAATGTGAGCAGCCTCACTGATATATCCTTCCAGCAACATTCTTCAGTGACTTGACTATTACTCAGAAGTTATATCCATAATCTATTTGTGTTCCGTAAATGCGTTCTTCGTCTCTCGTATTGTCTCTTCTATGTTGTGAATTGTACCTGACCCTTTCGATTCCACCACAGTCAGTTTCAGTTCATCCACAAGCGCAGAAATAGAGCGCAGCATTTCCTTCAAAGCATCCATCGTTTCGCCAATGT
>JAICPK010000020.1 GCA_025929855.1 Nitrososphaera sp. | reverse complement strand
TATATAGAGTATTATTTTGGTTGTCTAGGAGAGCAAGCAAGCAGGAGTTAAGCAAGACCTGCCTCTCCGCTTGCTAGCGATAATACGAGAGAGCTCTTGTTTCTTCTGGCTTTCTCTCTCTTTGAGTCCTTATCTTCTTGACACCCTCTTCAAAGTGGCGCATCATCACGTGTGCTTCTGATGCATGCTTTGCTGCTTCTTCCGGTGTTGGGTACTTCGCCAGGTACTCATGTAGCACAAGGGATACAGCAGTATTTACTATGGCAGCTGCATCAGCTCCACTAAACCCATCTGTTATGTCTGCTATTTTATCGAGGTCGACATCTGTGCCTACCGGCTTGTCGGTGGCGTAAATTTCAAGTATTCTCTTTCTTGTTCTTCTGTCTGGATTTGGCACAAATACTATTCTATCAAATCTTCCAGGTCTCAATAAAGCAGTATCAATCATATCCGGCCTGTTGGTAGCTGCAAGCACGACGACTCCATGTAATTCACTTATTCCATCTAACTCAGTGAGGATCTGCGATATTACCCTATCGTTTGTTCCTATACTACCGCCACCCATTTCGCCTCCCATGCCTCCTCCCCTTGCCATCGCAATAGAATCGATCTCGTCAAAGAAGATAACACACGGGGCTGCCTGCCTTGCCCGCCGAAAGATCTCACGAATTCCCCGTTCAGACTCGCCGACCCACTTGCTCAAGAGTTCGGGCCCCTTCACTGATATAAAATTGGCTTCAGATTCTGTTGCCACAGCCTTTGCAAGCATAGTCTTGCCAGTTCCCGATGGTCCATGCAGCAAAATACCTTTTGGAACCGTGTGGCCTATCTTTGCATAAAGGTCAGGGTATCTGAGCGGCCACTCGACTGCTTCCTGTAATTCTCTTTTTACTCCTTCAAGCCCTCCAATGTCTTCCCATTTTACGTCAGGAGATTCCAAGAAGACCTCCCTCATGGCTGAAGGCATGACGTCCTTTATTGCCTGGTTAAAGTCATTTTGTGTTATAATCAGCTTGTCGAGTGTTTCTGGCGGCAACTTCTCATCTTCTAAATTGAGGTCAGGCAACAATCTCCGAAGACACTTCATTGCTGCTTCTTTACAGAGGTATTCCAAATCTGCGCCGACAAAACCATGCGTAACTGCGGCTATTTTCTTCTGGTCTACATCCGTGTCAAGGGGCATATTACGGCTATGAATCTGGAGAATCTCCAAACGTCCATTCTTGTCTGGTACTTTAATCTCAATTTCTCTGTCAAATCTTCCAGGTCTTCTTAAAGCAGGGTCAAGCGCATTTTGCCTATTAGTTGCAGCAATAACAATGACTTTGCCCCTGCCTTCAAGCCCATCCATAAGTGACAACATCTGAGAAACAACCCTTCTCTCAACTTCTCCCATTACTTCTTCTCTTTTTGGAGCAATAGAGTCGATCTCGTCAATGAAAATGATGGTTGGAGCTTTCTCTCTTGCCTCTTTGAATATCTCTCTCAAGCGTGCCTCTGATTCTCCATAGAATTTGCTCATGATTTCAGGTCCTGATATACTGATAAAGTGAGAATTGCTCTCGCTTGCAACCGCCTTGGCTAACAATGTCTTGCCAGTGCCTGGAGGACCGAATAGGAGCACACCCTTTGGGGCTTCTATTCCGAGCTTCTCAAATATTTCTGGATGTCTCAGGGGTAGTTCTATCATTTCTCTGACCTTTTGCATTTCGTCTCTGAGGCCGCCGATATCCTCGTAAGATACCTGAGGCATTCCTCGTAATGCCTCATCCTTTTCAGTTATGGTGAATGTGGTCTTGTTGGTAACAATTGCAGCAGTATCAACAGCAGTAGGCGGTGTTATCCCTATTATCTGAAACGTCAGCCTTCCACCGAAATATGGAACCATCACATTATCACCTTTGATCAGGGGTACACTTTCTAAAGCATCGGCCAGATAGCGCTCATCAATTGGAGGTATTGCTTCGAGTGGAGATATTACCACTTTCTCAGCAGGGACAGCTTTGACCTTCCTTGCGTTTATTGCATCTCCTATGCCTATGCCAGCATTATTTCTTACCAATCCATCTAGCCTGACGATTCCTTTTCCCTCATCAGAAGGGTAAAGAGGTAAGCATTTGACAACTGTCCTTCGTTTGCCCTTTATTTCTATAATATCTCCTGTGCTTACTCCTAAAGAACCCATAGTATCGTAGTCAATTCTCGCAGTACCCCTGCCTACATCACGGGTATAGGCTTCAAGAACCTTTAGTGATACAATATTATTATTCTGACTCATAAAATCTTTGTCTGCCTGCCTTGTATTGGCACACAACTCCTAATTAGTCTTTTCAATCTCATTCAATGCAATTCAAATAAGCATATAACACCGAAGAATACTATATGGGCGCTTCCGCTTTTATATCCAACTATATCCTTCACATTATCTAGAATTGAGGTACTGCAATCAATATGCATAGGAATTAATCTAGCTGGAACTAGCATTGCTCTTCCATAGTTTTTTATTTCTTATCGGTGGATCTTGGAACGCTTTCTAATTAGTAAGTTCTATTTGTCTTGCAGCAAGGTGGCTGACAGTGCAAGAAATGTTAGCCTACCATTTTTTGAGCTCTTAGAATAGTACCAATACTGTCTGACTCTGATAAAGTACATCTTCACTTGTATGTACTCTTCATATTGCTGTGTTACCTCATGAATACAACAAAGCAGGAAAAACCTGTCATTACTAGCATGCATAGAGCTCTCCTGCCAATGAGGTTGCGGTGGCGTTAGGGACGAGGTAAGCAACAAGATAGAGATATAGAGATATAATTTGTCTATGGGCCGTGTAAATTTAGCATAAGCTCATAAAAGATGTCTGTCTGCCTTTTCCCACGTGAAGGCTGGATTGTTTCTCCCGAAGTGGCCATAGGCCGCAGTTTGCTGATATATCGGACGCTTAAGATCGAGTATCCTTATTATTTCCGCGGGCCTCATGTTAAAGTTCTTTCTGACCAATCCCTCAACCTCTTCTGCATTCATCTTGCCTGTTCCAAAAGTTTCCACCATGATAGAGATCGGTTCTGCCACTCCTATAGCGTATGCAACTTGCACTTCGCATTTTTCTGCCAGCCGTGCCGCTACTATATTCTTCGCTACATATCTTGCCATATAACAGGCTGACCTGTCCACTTTTGAAGGATCCTTGCCAGAGAATGCACCCCCTCCATGCCTCCCCATGCCGCCATATGTATCAGCAATTATTTTTCTTCCAGTAAGGCCTGTGTCGCTTGGCGGGCCGCCTATCACGAACCTACCTGTTGGATTGACAAGAAACTTTGTCTGACTATCTATCCAGCTGTCGCAGACTGGTTTTATAACCTTGTTAATCACTTCTTCACGAAGCTGACTCATGCTGATGTCAGGGGAATGCTGTGTAGAAATGACAACAGAGTCTATGCGTTTTGGCACTCCATCTTCATAGACAACCGATACTTGAGACTTTCCGTCTGGGCGGACCCAACCGAGCTCTTTTTTCTTTCTTACCCGTGCGAGGCTCATTGACAGCTGGTGTGCGACCGTGATCGGGAGGGGCATCAGCTCTGGTGTTTCGTTAGTTGCAAACCCAAACATCAGTCCTTGGTCGCCGGCACCCTGTTCCTTTTCTTCGCTGGCATTTACACCCATAGAAATGTCTGGACTCTGCTCATGAAGTGATGTAAGAACTGAACATGAATCACAATCAAAACCGTATTCTGGCCTATCATATCCTATTGCTCGGATAGTGTCACGGACAGTTTTCTGCACATCCACTTTGCCTTTAGAGGTCACTTCACCTGCGACAAAGACAATTCCAGATGTTATCATTGACTCTACAGCAACTCGGGAATCAGGGTCTCGCCGCAAAAATTCGTCAAGAACTGCATCTGATATCTGGTCACACACTTTGTCAGGATGACCCTCAGTTACGCTTTCAGACGAGAACAGCCATCTTTTTGCCATTTGCCAACTGCCACCACCTCAGTACTTCATCATGACTAGAATTCTTTTTCCAGTTTGATGAAAAGGACATTGTTGCCCCTTATCACAACTTTGCCATAGTTTGCAAGCGCAACAGAGCCATTAAACTCCTCGGCATCAGTAAGTATGAGGTTCATATAAGAATCAACATTGTTCATCCTTCCTTTATACTCTATTTCACTTTTTAGTCTAACCGCAACTTTCCGGTTAATTGCTCGCTGCAGCGTTGAGAGGGGTCGTTTTGGTTGCTGTTGAGATGACGGCGAAGAAGACAATCTACCTAATCACTTTAGGGTTGAAAAAATCGTGGCTCGAATAAAAAGGTTCCTTTGCACACAAATTCATAAGCAGGTAATACAAGAAAATAGCCAGCCGTAGACACAAATGATGGCCAGTATCTCCACAGGTTCAAAGGCGATAGATGCTCTACTTGGAGGTGGAATACATACAGGTATGATTACCGATATATATGGTGAGAGCGGTTCTGGCAAGTCGCAGCTGTGCTTTACACTTTGTGCACACTGTACGAAAGGTGCCGCCAGCAGTTTGTTTATTGATACCGCCGGAACATTCCGTCCCGAGCGGATAGTGGAGATCTCTGGCACTAAATTATCGCTTGATAAAATTACTTACGTAAGAGCGCTTACCACAATTGACCAGATGAATGCAACAAAGAAAATATTAGAGGTACGACCCACGCTTGTTGTTGTCGATAGCCTGACATCTCTCTTCTCAACAGAATATTCTGGACCGGAGAGGCACCGAGCATTGATGAAGTACTTGCGTGAGCTTGCACTTTTGGCGATAAGTTCAGGCTGTGCTATTGTGGTCACTAACATGGTCAGAAGCGCCCCTCCAATAACTCTAATAGACCAGGCCGGCCGGAATGTTGCGCAGGCAGTCATTCCCTGGCAACAACGTGAATATTTGGGCAGTAGCGTATCAATATATTCTCACATGAGGATGAAGCTTGAAATAGTTGACGTTGTAAACTCGTCATTTCAAGCAGTACTCATGCAACCGGCAGGCAGAGGACCTGCGCCTTTCACAATCACTACACTAGGAATTTCAGACCAAAAATAAGATGATCATGCCTCAATCCACGTCCAACGAATTAGTCATGTATTGGGGCTGGCGGTCATGATGACACAAAGACCGACCATTCGAGTGTATGCATAGAACATAGAACGCATCTGTTGGCAAGGTGGCATTACTAAATAGAGATCCCTACGTTGGACGTATACCCGATCTTTAGTTTGCTATGACATCATGTTTAACCAAATATTTTATATCCCTCCCGACAAACAGAGGGTCGTGGATCTGCCAAGGCAGGAGGAGATGGTCAAACCCAGCAAGGCGAAACTGTCAATAGTTCTTCCAACTTATAACGAATCACAAAACATAGTCAGAATGCTTGACTCAATAGCCGAAACGCTTTCTCCTTATACGACAGCAGAAATAATAGTGGTCGACGACAATTCCCCCGATGGCACTGCCGAGATTGCTAGCCTGCATGCAAAGAACATTTCCAATAGGAAAAATAACAACAAATTACACGTTGAGATTATTCGGCGAGAGGGCAAGTTCGGTCTCAGTTCTGCGATAGTTGCAGGGGTAGAGTCTGCCACAGGAGATTTGTTAGTCGTCATGGACGGCGACTTTTCTCATCCTCCTCATGTAATCCCATCTATAATTGAAGCGCTTCAAGACTCAGACTGCGACATAGTAGTTGCGTCACGATACATAAAGGGCGGATCTATAATTGGCTGGCCATTTAAGCGCAGACTCATGAGCAAGGGCGCGACCAAGATAGCGCAATATGGACTTGGCATAGAAGTAAAAGATCCAGTATCAGGGTTCTTTGCATTCAGGCGAGACATCATCGATGGCGTTAAGCTCGATGCAATAGGCTACAAAATGCTACTTGAAATTTTAGTCAAGACAAAGGGTGCTCGAGTCAAAGAAGTGCCTTATACATTCACCAACAGAAGTGTAGGAAAGAGCAAGTTTGACAAGTGGGTAATGTTTGACTATCTTAGGGCTGTTATGCGCCTCTATCGCTACGGCAAGTCGATGAGGCAAAAGGAAAGGCGGACGTCTGTCCGCTTTCTCTCAAAGGCAGGAAGGTTCTACACCGTCGGTGCTTCTGGGCTACTTGTCAACTACGTCGCTTCTCTGCTTTTTAGCGCGCTGGCTCCGAACATATGGTATCTATACTCGACAATCCTAGGCATACTCATTTCGATGACGTCCAACTTTTTCCTCAACAAGCTGTGGACCTTTGAAGACAGAGAATTCAACGTGAAAGAGACTGGAATACAATTTGGGAAGTTCATTGGCTTTAGCTCACTTGGCGCGATTATCCAGCTCCTTTTAGTGTACGCGCTAGTCGAAAACTACAATATGGAATATCCGTTGTCGCTGATCTTGGCAGTTGCTGCCGCATCTGTGGGAAACTTCTTGCTCAACAAGAAGTGGACGTTCAAGGAAAAAATCTGGAGCTAGGTCGCTCTTCTGTGCACATAAGATTTAGTCCATGCATCTTAGCAAATTGGTTATGATAGCTATAAATCCAACACTATAGAAAAATTTTTGGAAATATGCCACCCTAGGAAACACATTTCCAAAGGTATCATGGAGATGTGTCTTTTATATGATACACAATTGAAACCCATGCATATCATTCACCCTGGTTTGCTGGGTTGATTTTTGGTTCAATCGTAGATTCTGCTGCAACATCTAGTACTAGGTTGCGCCATCGAGTACATGCAAAACAGACTTTAAACGTAGCTAAATTACTAAGCGCCGGGCTTGCTTACTACGCTGTCATTGCATTGTATTGCCGGCCCTAAGTATGACCTTTAATTGTTTATGGTATTTGCATATATGTACTGTCAGTATAAATAATAATGTCATTATATGTTAATGTCAGTATATGTAATGAATTTCAGATTTATTGCTATACTTACAGGGACATAGCTAGATTCCAAATATTTATGCGACCAAGCATTTTTACGCAACTGATATAAGTACAAATCTAATGGACTCACTTGAAACTATTTTCTCAATTCAAAAAGAGCTTGCATCAATGATGGATCTTTCCCGGTACCCTACTTCAATAGATGGAAGGGTATCCGCCCTTTCTACAGCCATAGTCCATGAGGCTATCGAGCTCCAAAGGCTGACAAGCTGGAAATGGTGGAAGAAGCCTACACCCTTCGATAGTGAGGCAGCAAGAGAAGAGCTTATTGACATTTGGCATTTCGTTGTCCAAACGTCGATAGAGCTTGGTATGAGCCCCTCTGATGTACTCCATGAATACAAGAAGAAAAATAAGGTCAATCGCGATAGGCAGGTGTCAGGGTATTAGGACCTGGGCTATCCTGGCAATGTCAACTGCCCCTATCAAGTTTATAATTTGTACTTGATGCCTAAACATCTCCACGTCCGGTGGGGATGACATAAGCACCGGATTAGGGCCAAGTGCTCCAATTATTGTACCAAATGAGTCCATGCCATTGATCATAAGTGCGAGTAGTGCCTGACCTGCTCTGTGGCCCTTAACCTCCTTACCGCAGAGTATGAGACGCTTAAGTTCCGGGTGCTTTATAGCGAAGGATATTATTGCATCTATCCCTTTGTTCTCCGAGAGAAGCCTGCCTGCTATAAGCACCTTGTTCATGAGAGGCGATCTCGACACCGTCTCTAGTAGGTCAATGCTTGACAACGTACATATTGCTACTGAGTTTCCTGCACCAAGATAGTATTCGTGCCTGATTGGCAGTAGGGCTTGGCATAACTTCCCTGCTGCGTCCCCAAGTCTTTTCACTGGTAGAATCATTCTAGGCCCCAGCTTACTTTATTTGTCGGTGTGACCTTCACGAAGGGCGCCTCGCCTTCATTCCAGGAATCACGTCTGACCCACTCAAAGCGATCGTGAAACATCCTGTAGAGCCTTGCAAACTCTTGGCCCCTTTCTATGATTTCAGCTGTGCCTTGCACGCATACTGCCTTGTTGCTAACAGAGCTGTAAATATCCACTACTAGAGCCGCTAATTTGTTATGTTTGATGTTTTCGTACTTCTTGGTTTCATAATCGGTTGCGATAAAGAACACCCCATGCTCAAAAATGTATGATACTGGAACGACATGGGGAATTCCGTCATGACATGTCGCTAGCCTGCAGGCTTCATTCCTGTCTAAGAAATCTCTTTCTGCTTGGCTGAACGTTACCTTGGCCAACAAGAAAATTGGGGATATCTAATATTTATAAGCCTGCCTCTTTGGTACTAGATGCTTCTTGGCTTTACTAAATAGCCAAGGAGGAAGCTGAGATAATGAGGTGTCGAGCAAAGAATCATCACTATCAAAGTTTGGTTTCCCGCTAAAAGGTTTGTAGCTATCACATAAGCACCATGGTATATATCCATATGGAGTAAGAGAGAGAGATATTATGACTTTGCGGAATGAATGACGTGAGATGACCAGATTTAGGTATCGTAGTGCTTGGTGTCATTTTCAGATTTTTTGCTCTCTAACCACCTGCTAAATCTCAAAATCACGACTCCGGCTGAAATAGTAATGAGCGAAATTGCGAGAAAGCTAGGCTGCACTACGGACTGGAGTTCCCCTGGCGCTGTTGAACGATAAGAGCATCTACCACTTTCGTCGCAATTTTTTATCACAGGAAACGAGAGTAAGGCGATCACGAAGACGACCATGAGTGCTACACCTGCAGAAGACACTATCGCGCCCGACTTTGCCAGAGTTTCTAGTAGCACCATGGAGCCGCTTACATTCGCTCAAAGCACTTGATATTTCTTTTTGTATCTCTTTGTCCTTTTTCTCTCTCTATAGTTCATCGGGATTTATAGTCACAAACCTATACGAGTCTTCACTGCTTACTCGCTTAAACTGGCTGTCAAAGTATAAGAAAGGCTGCACCTTGTAAACATGTTTGTCCCAAAGCTCGTGTACCCTCCCAAAAAAGTCTTTTTTAGTCTTGCCTTTCATCCTAAGTAGTTCATGCGCGAGTACATGCGAAACCCGTGGGCAGTTGTTGTCTGCATAGAAGCGATAACGCTGAATTTCTGGCACGCTTGATGCAGGCCTCTGCCACCATGCGATCCCAACACCTGGCGCGGTGTAACCTTCGGTATTGCAGTCAGTAAATAGCGGTTTAAAATATGCGAGGTAAAAATGAAAGGTGTCCTGTCCCCTTTCAGAGTGGTCTCTTATCAAGTACGCCACAGACATCCTGTCAAAGAGCTTGCCAGGAATAATCGGTAAAATGTCTGCCTGTACTGGAATAGAAATGCCAAAATAACGCTGTGTCCACCACTTGAAAAAACGTGTCATTGCCGAAACATAAATCCAGTCCTCTTTTTCGAGTTGTTGCCATTCTTTTTCTTTGGCAACATAAATGAAGAAGAGTCTGTCTGCTTTCAATGATAACTCAGCAGCCTTTTTTTGGTGTTGCAGGCTTATATTTGCGTCTCCTACATCAATCGCTATCTTTAGCTGCTTCAACAAGCTCGCTTCTCCATAGGGTTCGATTCAAGCCAGAGCGCTATATTGGCACATCATATTCTTGCTTGTCTGTCAGACGGTGATCCTAAGGCGCGCTAAGAGCAACACTGATTAACTCCTCCATTCGTTTGATGAGATAAGCATGCAACTGAGACAGAAAAGGAAAGCGCTTCTCTATGCAGGTATTGGCTTTGTATTGATCGGCATACTATCAATGGTTCTAACGTATATCCTATTGTATTGATCAAATAGCATCAGAGACGATGCTCAAACAATGCCAACGTCTTACTCTTTTAACGATACATTAAGTCAATAATGTAAGGCATTATCATGCACGAACCGATCCTCGATGCCAAAGAAGGGTCACAGGGGTAACCTGCATATAAAACCTTCCCAATCGAAGAATGACTCTCGTACCTTTCTTATAAGAGCTTAGCAATGGTGCCACATAATCAACGGCATCCACCAGTGCAACAGAGACTGCAAGCGCAGTACTAACCCTCATTTTGAAGATGGATGGCAACGATTCTAGTTGCTCAGATGCTTAGAGCCAGAATAGACTCTTTACTGCTTACCTGTGTCGTTTTTTATCTTGTAGGCTACATCCTGGCTATTCAGCTCCCTTTCTATTTCCGAAGAGCTTTTGCCGGCCTTAGCCTTGTCTCTAAGTTCTTTTATTGCTTTTTCTTCAACCTTATCTTGGTTTGCTGCCATATACCCGGTACTCCTGCTACATCCTATTTATCGAGTTAACTTATTTTTAATCAAATTTGGTCTCTGTTGCAAGATAGACTTGCGATAGATCTCTCTATGTGTACAATATGGATTAGCCGACATGGAGGGATTTATTCCCTGCTAAAGCACGTGGCATCATCATAATCGTTTTGTCGACCGAACCACGAGCACAACTAAAATCTAGCCTGCTAAACTCGCAGGTGATATCAAGCACTCTTTTGTAGCTGACTCGGTATAATGTGCGAGACTCTTCTGTATGTCGTGAAAGAATAAATATCAAAAAATTAAATAGGGAACTGATTTTTGAGGTACCAGTGTGTTTTCATACTAGCTTTCGTATAGTATCGCGATCGTAATATTGTGGTTTCTTGTACCGCCTGTGCTTGCTTATCTGTCGCCATACGGATAAAGTAAGAAGGATGGACGGTAGTAGAAAAGCTATCCTGATGATCCATGTAGCCACCAAATTTGTCCTTGCCACTTCCATTCACATTCGCACTGCAATCTAGGTGTCTTGAGGGGTATAAGAACATAAAGTACGTCGCTTGTCATCTTAGCTTGCTGGTGTTCCTTCATCGAGCGAGGTAGCAGTTGTGTCAGTTGTAGCAGAAGTCGTAGTTGTTGACCTTGGGGACCTTCGAAGTCTCCTGCCGGTCCTTCTTACTGTCTCTGAGGTAATGGGTGCGGATTCTCCGACTTCTCGTGCAGCAACTCTAACGGTCTCGGCCGTTTCCTGTGCTGCTTTAGCTGTCTCGTCTATTGCAACAGCAGTCTCTCTAATTGCACCGCGATCTCTCATGGCACGAGCGCCATCATTAATTTCTC
>JAICPK010000071.1 GCA_025929855.1 Nitrososphaera sp. | reverse complement strand
GTTTTCAATATTTTTTTTTGGTTGATATCATATGCTGAGACATTCAGACCACGATGGGCAAAATAACTAGCGAACCACGTGCCCATTTTTCCTGCGGCGCCTACTATCGCCACCTGCTGCAATTTACAAGTCCTCTCTTATGACCGATGCTATTACATCAAGCCCTTTTTCTAGTGTCTTCTCCGGCTGGCATGCAGATATCCTGACATATCGCTTGTATGCATCCCCAAAACCTGTGCCGGGCGCTATCGCCACGCCTTTCTCTAACAACCTTTCAATGATAGTTAAGTCGTCCCCGTTTGGCAGCTCAGGGTAAACGTACATAGCACCTTCCGGCTCAATATACCTAAGCGACATTTTCTTAAGCTTGCTGCATACATAGTCGAGTCTCGTTTTCATTAGTTGGACATTTTCTGATGGGTCTACTTCTAGTGCAGCAAGAGCGGCTCGCTGCATTGGCTCTGCTACGCTTGTGATTGCAACCGCCTGAACTCTTGCCATTTTTGAGATAATGTCTTTGTTTGCTATACCATATCCCACCCTAAATCCGGTCATTGCATATCGTTTCGAAAAGGATCCTATAACAATGCTCTTCGCATAATCATATTCGCGTATGCTTGTGAACTCTCCAAATACATAGTCAGCATAAACTTCATCGCTTAGCAAGTAAAGCCCATGATCCTTTGCAAGTAGTACTATTTTCTCCATTATTTTGTCATCAAGCACCTTTCCTGTCGGGTTGTTTGGGTAATTGAGTACAATCATTTTAGTACTTGAATTAATCATGCGTTCCATTTGTTTAGTATCAGGGATCCACTTATTTTCAATGGTAGTTCTTAGTATCTTAGTCCTTGCACCTACAAAATCTGCACATTCTTTATACGCAGGCCACGCCGGCTCTATCACTATCATCTCTTGTCCTGCTCTTAGCAACGATGTGATTGCACTGAAAACTGCAAAGCGGCCGCCAGGTGTCACTACCACTTGATCTCTGGATATTCCTCCTCCTTCCTTAGTGGCTATAGCATCGCGTAGTTTTGCAATGCCTTGAGTATCTGTATAATGGTAATGCTTCATCTCGAAAGAATCAGCAAGCGCAGCTCCAACTCTTGCAGGTGCTGAATAGTCTGGTTCGCCAACCTCCATGTGTATTATTTTCTTGCCGGAAGCCTCAAGCTGTCTCGCCTTTGAGAATATGCTAAGATGTGTCTGCTTTTCTACTACCCTTTGCTCGCTTTTTTGCACTTGCACCTGCTCTGACTCCGCAAGCAAGACATTCAAGAGCTGTAGTGCAAACTCTGTACTCATTCCGATCTCTTCTGCCAACGACATGACTGTCATCCGTATATCATTTTCAACCTTTTCATCCTTGATATCGATGCCAAGCCTACTTTTTACTTCTCCAATCTTTCTTGCAAGCTCCATACGTTCCTGGACAGCGCGCATAATCTGTATTGTCACGCCACGCACCTTGTCACGCAGTATGTCGAGATCTTCATGTGTATTATCCATTAGCACCGTCTCACTTTAGCACCAAGGGTATTAGGCCTGACCTTATGGCATGATCGGCTAAAACCATCGAAACAACACACTCCACGACGGGCGGAGCCCTCGGTACAACGCATGGGTCATGCCTCCCTGGCACAGTAAGATTTGTCTGCTCGTTTGTCGAAACGTCGAGTGTTTGCTGCGTCATGGCTACTGAAGCGGCTGGCTTGAAGCCCACCCTGACTACAATAGGCATTCCATTTGATAGCCCACCTAATATCCCGCCTGCATTGTTAGTCTTAGTTATCACCTTGCCATTTTTTATCATATAGCTATCGTTATTTTCAGAGCCTCGCATTTTGCTGCCTGCAAAGCCAGAACCAAATTCCACAGCTTTGACCGCAGGTATACTAAATAGGGCCTTGCTGAGATCTGACTCGAGAGATGCAAATATGGGCTCGCCCATGCCCACCGGCAGGCCGCTGCTAATACATTCGATTATGCCGCCTAGCGAGTCGCCCGATTTTCTTGCCTGTAAGATCGCCTCCTTCATGCTCTGAGCAGCTTGTAAGTCAGGACACCTCACTTCGTTATCATATCTAGTAGCGATATTTTCTTTGGTCATATTGTGTGCTCTGATGTCGCCTATTTCTGTAGTATAAGCCACCGTCTCAATTCCAAGTGTGATTTTTAGAAGCTTGACCGCTATAGCGCCAGCCATCACAAGAGTAGCTGTGAGCCTTCCAGAGAATCTTCCACTTCCTCTATAATCTGCAAAACCGCCGTATCTCACCATAGCAGGGTAATCTGCGTGTCCTGGCCGTGGAATGTTCTTTATCATCTCATAAGGTTTAGCATCTGAATCGTTGTTCCATATAAGCATGCATATTGGGGCCCCTGTAGTGAAGCCATTGAAAATTCCTGATAGGATCTCGACTTTGTCTTCTTCTCTCCGCTGTGTCGTTATGATCGACTGTCCAGGCTTTCTTAGGTCAAGAAGAGGTTGTATGTCGGTTTCCTCCAGAGGCAGGCCAGCAGGACAGCCATCTACAATTATCCCGACACACCTTCCATGGCTTTCACCGAAGCTTACGGCGACAAACCGCTCTCCTATCATGCTGCCACCCATCTCTATTAGGAGCTCTTGAGCCTGTTCTATATATTGGCTTTTTGTTAATCTCTATCTGGAGCTGGAGATATTCTCGCTCCAATATTTTTCATATCTGAAATAAAATTAGGATAAGAAACATCTACGGACTGAGCGCCAGCTACTGTCGATTTTTCAGTCATCATAGAGGCGATTGTGAACGCCATAAAAAGTCGGTGGTCGTTGTGTGCTTCAAGTGCTGCGTTTTTTATTATCGGAGGTGCGGTTATCTTTAGGCCATCACGAAATTCATTTATGTCCGAGCCAAATTTTCTGAGCTCCGCTGCGATATTTGATACTCTGTCCGTTTCCTTCGCTCTAGCATGAGCGACGCCTGTTATTGTAACTGGACCTGTTGCTTTGAGTGCAAGTACCGAAACAACCGGCAGGAGATCTGGCGTATCAGCTAGGTCAAAATCGCCACCTTCCAATCTGTCAACACTACTGATGATCACCTCGCCATTTTCCTCGTCGACTATTATCCTGCATCCCATTTTCTTCAAGATGTCTATGATACGCGAATCGCCCTGTGGCATTTTAAAATTGAGTCCATTTATCCTAAGTTTTTCTCCAGCGAGCGCACCTGCGGCAAGTATAAGTGCTGCAGTTGAGAAGTCGCTTGGTACTTCAAATCTCGTCCCATGGTATCTTGCGTTCTTGACATAGTATTCCAACATATCCGGACTATGATCAATGGAAACTCCGAAGGACTTCATTGTGGCAAGCGTAGCCTGGATATAAGGCTTGGAGACGAGCCTGCCGCGCACCTTTATTATAATCTCTGAATCAGCGTAAATGCTGGCAATCAGCAAACCTGATATAAACTGACTTGAAATGCTGCCGTCAACTACGGTGGTACCTCCCCTTATACCTCCGCCCTTTACTATAATGGGGGGCATTCCGTTTTCCCTTGTAGAATAGGCTTCGACGCCCAGCTGTGTAAGAGCATCAAGTAAAGGCTGCATAGGGCGACTGCGTAGGCTCTGATCTCCTGTCAGTACAGTGTAGCCGGTTCTGACCAGGCCAGACATAGCAGTTAGTATCCTTATTGTGGTTCCAGAATTCTCTGCATTTATCACATTTTCAGGGGGATTCAAGGAATGGCTGCCCTTTATGCGCATCTTCATAGCGGTATATTTTATGTCCGCTCCGAGAGCGGTGCAACCGGATAGGGTCGCTAGGGTATCGCGGGCCATTAGTACGTGTGTTATTGTAGAAGGCTGATCAGCAAGCGAAGCAATTGCTATCGCCCTGTGACTGTAACTCTTACTAGACGGGCAGCGCACACTACCATTTAACTTACATCTTCTTATCACTATGCTAGTCATTTATGATCTTAACATTCGCTTTCTCATTATTTACTCGAGATACAATGATCTTCCCTTCAAACTTTGAAAGTGCATCGACGATGGATTCAACTGCGTCTGCGTATCCTACAGCAGCAATCGATGGACCATTTCCAGATATACTGGCAGAAAGAGCCCCCTGCTCCAAGGCAGCCATTACAGGGGTATAACTAGATGAAAGGGCAGCAGAAGCAAGCACTCCATTAAGTTTCATTGCCTTCCAATATTGGCCAGACTCTGCAAATCTGAAAGCATCAATGAAGATGTCAGACAGGTTTCTGAGCTTGCTCACATCTCCTCTTGAGGTATTGCTCGGTAGGAGAATGATTGCATAAAGGTTATCTGGCGCCCTCTCGTTGCGGATTAGACGCCTGGAGTAATTGTCAGTGACAGTAAAACCGCCAAAGTAGCAGGCAGTAGAGTCGTCATATGCTCCAGTCAATGAGACTTTGGCTTCTAGCGAGGAACGGGCAGCCACTTCAAGTATTTCATAATCATTCGTATCCTCTTCCATTTCGATATGACTACATGCAAGCGCAACAGCATTTGATACTGCACTGGAGCTCTTGAGTCCATAGCCAATTGGAATTTCCGAGTCGACTTTTATAATTATCATATTGCTCTCAATGATCTGTTTTGGTATTGTCTTTTGAACGATATTTTTTATTAGCTTATAACCATTCCTGCCTGTGATAAACCTAAGGCCATGTCCCTTTTGGAGTTCAACTTCGGCTGTAACCTTTAGTGATACCCCAAGGGCCGATCCCTTTCCGGTAGCTATGGCGTTCACTATTGAAATTGCTCCATGCACTACTGCCCTTGCCTTCCGGGTTGCAGTCATGTCGGCTCACCAAATATGCCCAGCAGGTTTTTTTTCATAGCTTCCCTAGGAGCAGACAACCCAGTCCATATCTCAAATGCCTTCGCACCCTGCTCAATAAGCATTTCATAGCCGTATACAATGCTTGCTTGTGCATATTTGGCATTTTCAATCAGGTCAGTGACAAGCGGACGGTAAACTATATCGTATACAATACTTCCCTTCGATATATGCTCATAATCAATTACACTAGATTCATTGTTCATTCCTAATGTTGTGGCGTTCACTATTAAATCGCATGAAGGCGAAAAGTCCTGTGCTCTATCAAGTGGGACGACCTCACACTTCATGCCAAGGCCAACTCCAAGGTTGGCAAGCTCGTTTGCTCGTCGCATGTCACGGTTCGCAATTACAAGCCCGGCTATGCCGTTCTGCTCTGCAAGGGCAACCACCACTGCTCGCGCTGCCCCACCAGACCCCAGAAGGAGCACATGCATGCCACGGAAATCGACTTGGCGCTTGCGCAATGGCTCAATGAAGCCATAGACATCAGTGTTGTATCCTCTAAATATGCCCTCAATATTGTTAACGGTGTTTACTGC
>JAICPK010000120.1 GCA_025929855.1 Nitrososphaera sp. | reverse complement strand
TATGCAGCAGTTTATCTTATGTGCAAAGGGCTTGCAGAGGCCAACTAGCTTATTGCCTCAATAGTCTTCGAACAACCCGTTATCAATTTTGAACCATATAAAAGCACGAAAAAATGCTGAACAAGAGCAGCTCGCTCAACCTAGAGCAGATGGTAGCGTTTTTTACAAATACAAAATATGCGACTGCGAAGTATATTACCCGCTATTGGAGATTTAGTTACATAATGCAGAGGCAGGCATTATGTGTACAATCGATGCTTATTGGGTTTATAGAATGTATCAGGTCAGTCTAGTCAACAGCATTATCAGTTGCTTCATTGCGTCATCAAATGCTGAGAGGTCAGAGCTATGTTGGAAATTTGTATTGTATGACGCAAGAATATAAGTTCTCAACCGTCCCAGTGGTTAGACGTCATACGAGAAGTAAGTTAAGAAAGAGCGTTTGAGTGTGCAGCCTTGAGCATTTTCGGGCCTGGTGCATCTATGCTCTGCTTAAGTTTAAAAGTAGCGGCAATCTGCAACGCTACAATTGACTTTGCTCCTCGAAAATTATCTATGAGGGCATTTATTAAACAGTAAGGAGGCTCTATTTTAATTGGAATATCGCATTGCCATTAACTTTGGCATATTGCTTGGAGCGTTCCGACTGCAGTACAGGGCCATCGCATGTAATGGAGGTAGGTAACAAGATTGGCAGTACTAGTAGTCGACAACCTATCACCTTTTACGGGTGATATACTGACTTGTCTTGGTCAGCTGGACAAGCCATATCTTCACAAGAGGTTCTCTGAAGTCTCTAATGAGGATCTCGCCAATTGCGACAAGGTAATACTATCGGGCAGGCGCAAACACAGCAAGGAAATAAACGTGGTAAATTCCAGGATCGTTAGATACTGTCTCTATCAAGGTAAACCACTCCTAGGTATCTGCTATGGGGCTGAAATAATAGCGCTTACTCTTGGAGGCTCAATAAATAAAATGCCTGCCCACATCCAGGGTATGACTGAAGTCTCAATCTCAAGTGCAAATCCACTGACTCTAAGGAAGAACTCGATCTTAGTATACGAGAGCCACAGATACTGCATAGCTAAACTCCCTTCAAATTTTAACTCACTTGCAAGCTCTAAGTACTGCCTGCATGAAGTGTTCTCCAGTGACAGCAAGATGATGTACGGTACACAATTTCACCCGGAAAAGAGCGGAGATGACGGCCTAGATCTTATTAAAAATTTTCTAACGACATAAGAAGAATTTTATTTGCTTTCAAGACAGAGAATGTACTGGCTTGGAATCGCAACCGGAGCATTTCATCAACTTGCCTCTTGTAAGCAACAATGAAGGCAGTGGAGATCTACCACTTGTAATGAATGTTGTCTTAAAATATTGGGGTGAAGATATGTCTATACCAAGATCAGGTGCGACAAGCGACAAGGGGGCCACAATGATTCATGGTATTGAGCTTGCAGAAAGACTGGGTATTGAATCATGCATTTACAAAAGTTCTATGAAGGATCTGAAAAGGCGAATCGATGAAGGCATTCCACCTATAGTTATAATGCCTGGCATAAAGGCAACGGTGCAACATGCGACGATTGTATCAGGCTACAATAGTGAAGAAGGCAGGATCCTTATTTATGTCCCGGAACCCGACGCGATGGGCGCGATCCCAGAATCGAAGTTTGAGCAGGACTGGGAGCAAGATGACATGACCGCTATCATCATGATTCCTTCTGATATGAAGGGGTTGCTAAAGAATGAGGACCTCAAATTCGCCAGATCCAACCGGATCTGCTTTGAAGCCGAAGGATTAAGACAAGATGGAAAGATTAATGAGGCCATTGACTGGTTAGAAAGAGCAGTACAGATTGACCGAGATAATTCTCAGGCATGGGTTCTGCTTGGCGGAGTTTATAATGAGACGAATTCCGATAAGGCCATCTTTTGCTACGAAAATGCGATGAGACTCAATCCAAAGTCATATCTTTCATATCGAGGTCTTGGCAACTACTATCTAAAGAAAAGGGATTATCCGCTCGCAGAAACATATTATAGTAAAGCAATAGACATCAATTCCTTCCGGTTTGCCCCCATATACAAGAACCGGGCTATAGCGAGGATGCAAATTGGGAATAATGCAGGCGCTAAAGAGGACCTAATCAAGTATCTTGAACAGATGCCGACTGCCGAGGACAGAAAGAATATCGAAGAAGCATTGGCTGAGCTTTGATCATTTATTTTTATACAATAATTCAGATAGCAGTTATAATTATTGAGTGGCCAGAATTTGCTTTGCCCAAACATTTCTATCTATTGGACGATATGTATGTTAGAGTTCTAATAGATTTGGTTTCTAAGTCGAACAACAAGCGTCACTCTAAGCAAAATGCTTGAAAACTTTGGTGTCTGTTATTATTTTCTCTGTTGCATCCAAAAGATCCTCTATATCACTTTCTTCATGGGCGAACGATAACGCCGCCATCTTTGTCGGCAGAAAAAATATTCCATAGTTAGCCATAAGCGCAAGATGGTATCTTTTTAAGAGGGCTCTATCGGACTTTGCAGCATCGCTTGCATCCAGAACAGCACTCTTGCCGAAGTGGGTCAAAAAGATAGAACCTACGCCTGTCACGTGGCATGGAATTCCTGATTCCGCAAATAATTTGGCCAACCCTTTTCTTGCCATACCTCCGAGCCTGTCAATCCTACTGTAAACCTGCCGTTTGTTTTTTTTCAAAAAATTTAGCGTCACAAGACCTGCGGTCATAGTCATGGGATTGGCTGAAAATGTCCCACCACCTATGGCACAGCGTGTCTCTTTATCTACTCTCGCTACCGGGTCTGCAATGGACATTATCTCTTTGTTACCACATAAAACCCCTATCGGCATTCCGCCACCGGCTATCTTGCCAAGAGTAAATAGATCAGGTTCTAGCTTGTAAACACCCGTAGCCCCATGGAGGGACAGCCTAAAGCCTGTTACAATTTCATCCAGTATGAAAAGACTGCCATTTTTTTTAGCGAATTTCTCCAAGCCTTGCAGGTAACCATCGACAGGTGCAATGCAGCCTGCGCCGCCCAGCACCGGCTCGATAATGACGCATGCTAGGTCGTCCTTGACCGTCTCGAGCACTTTGAGAGATGCGTCAAGGTTGTTAAACGGTATCGATTCCACAAATTGTCCCTCATCTTGAACAAGGCCTAAACCTTCGTCTTGCTCAAATGGATAGTTAACTGACTGCATAAGTGTGGTGTTGAAGCCGTGCCAGCCGCCTATCGCCTTGGCAACAATCCGCCTACCCGTTCTGGCGCGAGCAAGCCTGATTGCGTACATGGTAGCTTCTGAGCCAGTGCTGCAAAAGCGCAT
>JAICPK010000158.1 GCA_025929855.1 Nitrososphaera sp. | reverse complement strand
TTGCCGGAGACTTTTTCCTTTATCCAGAAGAAGCTTTGGAAACCCTTGAAGCAGGTTTAATTGGCATAAGACTCGATAGAGAAACTATCAAACAAGAGATAGACAACTGTCTCAAGAACTCTGAGGTATATGGGTTTGATTCGACGTCTCTGACAGAGGCAATACTTGGTTGCAAGACGTAAAATGAGCATTATAAGGTTCAGCAAAATAAGAGTATTGGAAACCGGATACAACAATGCTGCCCTCAACATGGCAATAGACGAAGCACTGATAGAAAACATAGGCGATACGCCAATCCTCAGAATATATGGGTGGCGGCCTGAGGCTGTCTCAATTGGATATTTTCAGAGCATAAAAGAGGAAGTTGATCTCGAAAAGTGCAGCAAGATTGGAGTTGATGTTGTCAGAAGATTAACTGGTGGTGGAGCTGTGCTACATGAATTTGAACTAACATACTCGTTCATAACAAAACAATACCCTCAGAAGATTATGGAATCATATAGGTGGATTTGCGAAGCAATCGTTGTATCTATAAATAGGCTGGGATTTGATGCCAGTTTTATCCCGCTCAACGACATAGTTGTAAAGGGTAAAAAGGTCTCTGGGAGTGCTCAGACAAGGAGGAAGGGAGTGCTACTGCAGCATGGCACTGTATTATTAGGGGTTGATGTAGACAAGATGTTTTGCGTTCTAAAAGTTCCTTCTGAAAAGCTCAAGGACAAGATAATCAAAGACGTCAAGGAAAGAGTAACCAGCCTAGCAGGGACAACATTTGAGGAGATGGCATCGTCGCTAAAAACCAGTTTTGCTACAAAATTTGATGCCAAGCTCGTTGCCGACACCATGAGCACAAAAGAAATCAGCCGTGCCAGATGGCTAGCAGAACGAAAATACAGGAGCAGAGAGTGGAATTTTAGAAGATAGGCAATTTTATTGCTAACTGTCACAAATCCCTGTCTGTATGTATGATGCTATAATAATAGGCGCAGGACCCGGGGGCTATACATGCGCTATAAGAGCAGCGCAGCTCGGCGGCAAAGTTTGTATTATTGAAAAAAATGGGCTTGGCGGCACATGCACGCAAAGGGGATGCATTCCGACAAAATATCTACACTCCATAGGAGATATTATGAGAAAATCTACTGCCGCAAGAAAGGATGGTTTGAAGGCAAATATTGAATTGAATTATGCAACTGTAAGGTCAAGAATGGCAGGCACAGTTAGCAGGCTTGCATCGGGTATCAAAACTCTCTTGGAAAGCAATAACATCGACATCATACAGGGCGAAGCTCACATGACTTCTGGAAATGAGGTAATGGTGAATGACAACACTTTGGAAACAAAGAACATCGTTATTGCTACAGGAAGCTACCCTTTGTGCTTACCTGGCTACATGTTTGAAAATAATATAATTTCAACGGACACAATTTTTGAAATTGAAAGATTGCCTAAATCAATTGTCGTTATAGGTGGCGGTTATAGCGGCTGCGAGTTCTCTGCCATCTTTAACTCTTTTGGATGCAAGGCATCCTTAATTGAGGTGCAGGAACACTTGATGCCTCTTCAAATTGAAGAGATAGGAAAGACTATTGAAAAGTATATGCGTTTGGACGGGATCAATGTAATGACAGGATCCACAGTTGAAAAGATCTTGGAGAACGGGGTGGTGTTGGCCAGCGGACAGACTATTGAAGCAGAGAAGGTGTTAGTGAGTATAGGTCGCAGACCATACATAAACATTAGTGAGTTGAACAACTGTGGCGTAAAATTTAGCGAACGAGGAATACTTGTCAACAGGGAAATGCGCAGTACGGTTCAGAATATTTTTGCAATAGGGGATGTAACTGGCATCTTTGAACTTGCTCATGTTGCCTCAAAACAGGGAGAGATAGCTGCACAAAATATAATGGGGAAAGGAAGCGAGATGGATTACGGAACTGTACCTGCATGCGTCTTTACATATCCGGAGGTCGCTTTCGTTGGTAAGCTAGAAGGAAAGAGCGGCGAATTTCCACTTGTTGCAAGTGCAAAGGCGAATTGTCT
>JAICPK010000070.1 GCA_025929855.1 Nitrososphaera sp. | reverse complement strand
TATTGAAGAGGAGGTCAATATGTTGAGAGGAAAAGGAGTCAATTTTGAGGAGTATAATATGCCCGAAATCAAGACTCAAAATGGCATAGCAACCCAAGGCTCAGTCAAAGCGGCATGGTTCAAAGATAGCGAAGGAAACATTCTTTGTATTCACCAAACAATGAAATAGACTTTTTTCATGAAGTTGAAAAGGAAAAGCCTAGCACTGTCAAAATTCCTCTAAATAGGTTTATTGTTTTTATTGTAATTCAGGATTATTTTTTGTACTTTCTAATCCATCTTTTTTGAAAAGATACCAAAATGGAATGGTTAAGTGTGTCTTTGAAAGTAAAACAGAAATTTTTAGAGTCCCATTTGATGTTTGTAATAGTTTGCTAGCTTGTTATGCCTGATCCGCTCAACTGTAGTTGTTGCCATTTCCATTTTGCGTAGATGAGTTCTATATTGATAAAGATCACACATGCAAACCCCTGTTACCGGCTTATACTTATGTGTAGAGATTTCATGCTTCTTATGATCCGCATAGAGGATTGGTAGCTTTGTCAGTACAATACTGGCTAAAATGCCCCCAACACCCACATACAGCGTGTAAGAAGACGGTAGTATCAACATGGAAAGGACTATGGATGTAACAACCCCTGCAGACGTAGTAATTGCTGCTATTCTAGACAATCTGTCATATGGAGCAACATCCCGTTCAAATTGATCGATCAGCATTTCAAGCCTCTTGTCTAGCTTCCCGTCTTCTGAAGATGTTATTTGCATAGGGTATAAAGATAGCAAGCCTCTTAATTAAGTTTATTAATTTTGTGAATATTCAGCAAATATATATTATTATATCAAAAAATATTATAGGTAATTCCAAATTATATACTTTGGCCATCATACCGTGATACCAAAGGGGCAGCCATGGCAAAATTATTTGTAAAATCCTTTGATTCTGAGAGATATCTTTGCAAATATTTTTACAAACTATAATGAGTCAGATGACATAATTTTTTGCCTTTATGATAATATTCATTGTGCGTTTTATTGTGTCACGATTAATATTGCATCATCTCAACATGATATGATCATGAGTACGTACCCACTAAAATTTGAGAGCCGGAGGATTGACAAACTTCCGCCAGCTATTGTCATTAAAGGAATGTGGGTCAGTACCGCAATAGCACTAATACTTACTATACCAGCACTCGGATTGTTCGTCGGCCTTTATCAGCTAGGAGTTAATATCGGTGTCAGCGCAGGAATTGGGTTTGGTCTACATTTTACACTCTTGGCCCTGTCCGGAAGGATCTCAAACGCAATATCTTCGCTCTTTGAAGACTGATGTGGTGGTTAATCATCATTGGCTTCTTTAGAACTTTTTCAAAGAAATGATTTTATAAGTATCAAACAAATTGAGTAATGCTTTGAACTCAAATAAGGTCAGCTTGCCAAACAAAATTTTCGGCACTGTTCTTGCCCATAGCCTCCGAGGCAGGATGCTTTCAAAGACTGAGCTGCAGACCCTCGCAGAATCCAGAGACATTGAAGAACTGGTGACCAGAATGAAGAATACCGTCTATCTTGACGCCCTTGCCAAGCTTACCAAGCCCTACACTGCAGAAACGGTCGAAGGTGCACTCCGCGAACATCTTGTCAACCAACATGCCAAGATAGTCAACATTGCAAATGGCTCTGCAATTCTTAACGCCTACTTTGTGAAATACATCACCTTGAATCTGAAAATAATCCTCAAGGGCAAGGCAATGAACAAGACCTATGACGAATTACTGCCAAAAGTCAACATGAGAGCAGAAGAGCTTGTGGGACGTAGGGATCTGGTAGTCAAAGCGCTAGTTGCAAAAGATTTTGAAGACGCTGTCAACTCCCTTGCGGGAAGTGAATTTGGAGAAGATGCTCGAAAGGCTGCTCAAGCATACAAGGAGAAGGGTGACATCCGTGTTTTTGATACTTATCTTGATCATGCTTTCTACAGGTCACTTGACAGGGCCGTTGCGTTTGAATCCAAACTACAGGATGCGCAAAAACTGATTGGAATTGATATCGATTCATATAACATCCTCTCAGTTCTCAGAGGTAAGTTCTGGGGCCTAAGTCCAAATGAGGTCAACGACTTAATAGTTACCACTACAAGCAAGGTACCCAAGGATGTGCTGCAGAGGATGATAAATACTGAAAAGATTCAGGAAGCAATTGGTGAGCTCGCAGGTACCATATACAAGGAGCTGATCCCACGTAGCGCTGCAAACGACATTGATGCCATAATGCAGCTTGAATCTGGCTTTCAGAAGGAGTCGCTAAGGCGTATGATGAACTCATATCGAACAGTGTTTACCGTTGCTAACATGCTTGCGTCAATTAAACTCATGGCCTATGAGATCAGAAACCTCGCAGCGATTGCTGCAGGTGTGGAGCAAAAGATAATGGCAGACAAGATAATGGCATCTCTCGTACGTGCAGAGTAGAGGCAACAACGTAATAACAATAATAACCAATCCTATTTTATACCACTCTACTTTGGACCTAGAAGATATAGTAGGTACTTTTACGTGAATGAATTTGCTTTTGATACTATAATTTGCATAGCTCTATTTTTTCTTGTCAGTATAGAAATTATGCACAATGTGAGCACTGTACGCACATACATCTTCTACGTTTTTGCATGATTTCCGCTTGAAAGAGAGAGCGGTATTTACAAAAGGAATCGATACAAAAATTCGTATAAGTGGGAGTAAGGAGGAGATAATGATTATTGTCTTGATGTACAACAAAAGTATAGCACAGTGGTGAAGAAAAAATAATAATCATCCGTACGCATATACTATTATTCAAAGGTTATTTGAGAATCAAAGAGGCTTTGTAAAAGAAAAAGTAATCGTCGTTAAGGCTTTTCTCTTAGGCTGTTTTTTTCATTGCTTTCTTTTCGTCATCGTACTTCCATACTAGGTTTGTATACAACATCTGCGGTACCAGTTTCTTGAATTGAACACCATCTGACTTGTACCACTTTGGGAACCATTCATAAAGGTGCAACCTGATAGTCTGGATGTATACTATTAGACCCTCTATCATCATGATGCCAATGTTGCCGCCGATCAATATTGCGAGACTTCCAGACTGCTCGTACGAATTAATTACAGTGACCAAGAGCGCGCTGTGCACCAGAAGCATTATGCCAAGCCTAGAATAGCTAATAGTATTAGCAAGCATCTCTATCGTCCTGACCATCATTGTTTCAACAACTATGCCTACGAGCCCTCCGCCTTCTGGTTCTCTCCCCTGAGCGATTGCATGTTTTTGCTCCTTCATCCCGCCGATTATGGCTACAGCGATACAGGCAATGATTACAGGAGGCATTGCCTTTGCTACCAAGTTGACGGTAACCCAGTCGCCAAAGAGGACGGTCAGCCAAGGCACTGGCTCATTGTGATCCCAAGACAGAAACATGCCAATGATGTCATATTGGGCGCCAATTGCAGCCAGTATCAGCGATACTACAGCTAAATACTGTATGATTGCAGGAATGTCGTGAGTGTAGACCATCAGCTTGTTGCCCTGCTTCCAAGTGGCTCTCAGCCTGAGGAAGAATGCCATAAGCAGGTGGACTACGCCAATGGCCACTGACACCTCTAGTATTTTGAGCACTTGATCAAACGTAAGCTCAGACACACTAAGAAGACCTACGAACGGCAGTGCGTGTGCAACTGGCTCTAAGATGGCGATCTCATCGAAATGGAATCCAAACATCTCGCCTGTGCCCAGGCCGCCAATAGCAGCTGCAAGACCACTTGCTGCAATGAGAGTTCCCCACACCCTCAGTCTACCGTTTCCCCTATATCTAAAGAGCATGCCAAGGCCAAACAGCAAAAGACCGTGGCCGAGGTCGGCAAACATCAGGCCATAAAATGTCGGCCAGACAAAAGCTATGATCGGCGTCGGGTCAACCTCCCCATACCTTGGAAGGCCTTGGGTTTCTGTGATAACTTGGAAATTACGAGTATATTTCTTATTGGTGATGAGTGTTGGCAGCGGCTCTTGCTTGCCCCTCTCGCCTTGATGGCTGTCTACGGTAAGATTGACATCTTCAATTATCGAAACATAGTCCGATGTAAGCTTTTTGAACTTCCTTTCCATCTCTTGGGGGATATAGCCTTCGATAACTGCAAAGTTCTTGGTGCCTCCAGGTTTCCTTGTTATTTCCAAGACATCCTTTGCAACCCTTGCAGCTTCCTGCAGTGACAGGAGCTTTGTTAGGATCGACTGCTTTATCTTTTCAAGCTCCTTATCCAACTGCTCGGTCCTAGTTTCTAGTTCTTTGACCTTGGCCTTTGCAAGAGAGTATGCCTCACTTGGGTTCTGTGGCATATTACCCGGAATCTGGAGGGGGTTAACTCCAAAGCTCCTGAGGACCTTGAGCACACGCTCAGAATCTTCCGAAGAACCAACAATGGTAAGAGATGTCTTGTTCTCGTTTAGCCTAGTAGAGTAAATGGCCAAGTTGTCAAGGCTCTTCCTGATCTCAGATTCGTCTTTTGAATCAACAACAAACAAGCCTGCAAAAAAGTTACGCAACTTGCCAAACATATCTAGGTTAAGGTTCAATGTCGAAGCCATTCCAACTACGGCCTCTAGGTTCCTGTATTCTTCAAGCTGTCTCTCTATCTTGTTGCGCTCTTCAAGCAGCTTCTTTGGGCCTTCAAGTAGTTGTTTGCTTCTGTCCTCTAGGTCAGCGATAAAGCCTTGGATGTCCTCTGCCGCATAGTCGTGCCTGCCTTTAGGGGCTCCCTTGAACATTGTTGCCATCACACCTGTCTCCTGTGGTATTCCAAGCATTTTGACTACCTCGTCAATTTCTTGGTATAACCTCTGGGCCTTTGTCAGAAGGTCATCATAATACGGATTAATATGTTCAGAAGCATTGTGGATAGAGTGGAACCATTCAAGCGCAGCCAGCCTGCTTACGGCATCCTGTGTCTCTATCCGAGGCAGGATGATAGTAGCCTTCATCAGTTTGGCTAGTCCCATAATAGTTGTTGTGTAATTTCCATCTCTTTAAAATCGTTTCCTCTGTTGAAAGACGATCTATGATTTAATCACAAAAAATGAAAAATAAAAAGGTCGCTGCTATTACTGTCTATAAAAAGCGCATGTACTCTCTAAGACTGGCCCAATATGATGAACATCATGACTATGCCGTAAATAGCTATCGACTCGACCATACCCACGATAATGAACACACTTGACTGCATCTTCGGGTTTTCGCTGATTGCTGCCAAACCTGCTGCGCCCACGAAGCCAAGGCCAAATCCTGCGCCAAGTGCAGCGAGCCCAAAGGCGATCCCTGCTGCGATAAATTTAAACGCGCTTGATTCAGTTGCAGCCGCGGCGCCTCCGCCTCCTCCTTCTTCCTGTGCGAATGCTGTACCTGTCATCATGAAGGCTGCAAATACAATTGCTGC
>JAICPK010000133.1 GCA_025929855.1 Nitrososphaera sp. | reverse complement strand
TCTACCAGTCCTGCTCCTTTCTGGCATCTCTACAGGCCTTGGCGCTCCATTCGTTGTAAACCTCATAGGCGGCCAGCTTCCGCTTGTAATAGGCATGATAATTATTACCTCAGTTGCAGTCCCATTTGTACTGCCATCTATCGTCTATGCATTTGTTCACTCGCAGTTTGAAATACCTTTGCTGCATATGATGTTCTTGCTTTCTATTGCACTGTTCACGCCGCTGGCAGCTGGCTGGCTCACGCAGAAGTATTTTCCTGCAGGTTCAAAATTTTTAGACAGGAATTCGTTCCCCCTATCGCTTGTTTTCATTATTCTCATAAACTGGGGTATGTTTGCCAAGTTCGCAGGATTTTTTTATTCAGAACAGACGTTCCTGCTCCAAACTGTGGCAACAGCATTCCTGTGCTATGCTGTCTACTGCCTAGTAGGGTATGTAGTAGCAACAGGTAGCCGCCAAGAGAAAAGGGCAGGTCTCATTGCCACAAGCTATGTCAACAATGTGCTTGTTGCAGTGTTTGCATTTCAGTTCTTTGGCTCGCAAGTTGCAGCGCTTGCTGCACTGTATAATATTCCATACTACGTCGGAATTATTGCAATTAAGAAAGTTATTCTTGCTTCAGATCGACCACATTAAAGTCCTTCATCCTGGTCTTAGGTCCATGATTCTGTGGCAGACTCCAATTTTAGAGAAGATATATAAAATTGCTAATTTTGTGTAAAATATATTGTGTTGCTGTAATTGGAGAGAGGGCCAATGAAATGTGGATTCAAGCCTCAGTTGCAGTAGCGCCCATTCTCTCGTTTTCTTCTGTTGTAGAGGGACCACCTGTTACAGCTCCTTCTGTGACCACCTCTCGTCCTTCTTCTCCCTCGGGTAGAACAATAGAAGACTGTATTTCTGGATAGAGTTGCGTTATCATAGCAGGCGTATTGGCTCTTATCCAGTCAGCCATAGCCCTTTCCTCTGCCAAGTTTTGATTTAATACAGGCACAGTATCTCCGGCGTTCATTAATTGTGCCACTTGAAGCAATGTATCATACATTGTAATTTCTGCATTCTCTATTATTAGATCTTCCTTTGCTGACTTTATTTGCCGTTCTGCAGAAGTCATTGATTTTTTAAATGTATTGGCAAGAGTCCTTGGAGGTACTAGAATAGGTAGTTGTCCAGAATCGTTGATTGGTCTTGCTCCGAGGTTTGTGATAAGTTGCTTTAGCCTATTTTGCTGCTCTCTTGTCACCTCTAAATGTTGTTGGAGTTGTTGCTTTGCATCCTCCAACTGTATTTCTTTTACCCTTGATTGCAGCCTTGATACTGCTGCATTTTCAAAAGATAGTGCCTCATTGAGATATTGAGCCAGTTTCTCTTCAAGTGTTAATCGTCTAGCATTTTGCCCGCTACTATTTTTCACTCTTCTTGTTTTCTTCTGTCCTTTGCCCTTTGTTGATTTACTGCTCCTCTTGCGTGCCAATTCTAATTGAAGAAGACACTCTATTTGTATTAATCCTTCAAGAATAAACTACTAGTATATCATCATTAACTTAGCGGGAATTCCATTTCTTATTGTCTAACTCATAAAATTCTCTTGCACCCTGGGGGATCAGAAAAAATCCTTCGAGTTTACACGCAATTTGCTTTCTGCAATAAGGATCAATGAGATTTGCCCGGACAGATAGGGTAAACCAATTATTATCGTCAGCGAACTTCTTATCCCGGCTGATCACAGCTATCCTACCAGTGTTTGCAGACCTAAAAATATCAAATCTACAATACTATATGATTTTATGCACCTACTGCATCTAAAATGGCCTTTGCCTGCTTGTAGTGAACGGCATCTATCATCTTGCCTTCAAGTCTTACTGCGCCTATTCCAGTTCCCTTATTCATTGCCTGGCCAAGCGCTTGCACTACTTTTTTTGCCCATTCGACTTCATTTTTGCTGGGGCGGAAGACTTTGTGCACTGGTTCTATCTGACTTGGATGGATTATACTCTTACCAGAATACCCAAGTCGTCTTGCCATTGTCGCATCTTTGGTAAGACCATCTATATCATCGATCTTTTGCCAGATTGCATCTATTGCATAGACACCTGCGGCCCTTGCGTCAACTGGGATCTTTGCACGCACATAAGAATATCCAGTGGAGTCATGCTCATCGTAGTCAAGCCGCATATCGTAAAGAAAGTCAAAGACTCCGAAAATAAGGGCCTTTATTCGTTCATCGGTGCTTGCAATCAAGTAGGCGTTCACAACCCCTCTTGCCGTTTCGATTGAAGGCATTAATGCAATTTTTTCATCAGTCTTTCTTTCTTTTTCAAGCATGACAATATGCTTTTTAATCTTGAGCATCTGATTAGCATCATTGACCTTTGGCACTACTATACCATCTATTCCCTTTTGCAAAACAGCTTTAAGATCATCAGGCACTAATCCCGACTCAGGCGAATTCGTCCTCACATAGACATGGCTGCTGTATTCCTGTCGTCGTGCTAACAACGTTTCTGCTATTATCCTGCGCGCTGCATGCTTTTCGTTCTCTGGCACCGAGTCTTCTAGATCAAAGCAGATTATGTCTGCTGTAAGTGTCTTGGCTTTTTCTACAAAGCGTATGCTATTGCCGGGAACAAAAATCAGGCTGCGGAACATAAGAAAAAGGAGAAGAAAAGACAGTGTTTATAGTTTCTGTGGAGTCGTCAGGATCTTGCCGAATTGTTGGGCGTTTGCCATCATTACATGGCCTTCTACCATGTTGCTAAATGGCAAGATGGTATCTATTACTGGTTTGATTTTACCCTTGCTAACCCAATACATTACGTCTTCAAGCCCTGCCTTAGTGCCTTGAGTAGAGCCGAGCAGGTTGGTTCCCTTAAAGAAGAGGAACCTTAAGTCAATAGTCGAGTCGTATCCCGTAGTTGCACCTGTTGCAACAAGTGTGCCGCCCATCTTGAGCAGCGCAACTTCCTGCGGAAACACCGACTTGCCAATGTGCTCAAATACTACATCTACACCGGGTTGACCCAACTTCTTTGTTATTTCGCGTACTTTCTTGTACCAATCGGCCTCCCTGTGGTTGACTGTATAGTCGGCTCCAAGCTCCATGCACTTGTCCATCTTGTCCTTGTTGCCTGCAGTCGCAATGACTGTACAGTTGTACAATTTGGCAATCTGGATGCCCACCATGCCAAC
>JAICPK010000150.1 GCA_025929855.1 Nitrososphaera sp. | reverse complement strand
GAACGACATAAAAAAAAAGAATTTCGAGCTTCCAGGCAGTAGAGCTCATTATGCTCCGTCGCTTTCATTTACGATTAATCACATGCGGCTTGAGATAGAGCCTGACCTCCAGATGCATACGATTAGTTGCAAGCAAAGGCTTTCGATCGTAACTCTGCAGGACACTGACACCATAGAGCTTGATGCAGCTGAACTTCAGATAAAAATGGTCTCTGCAGCAGGCAGGCTTGATTTTCGTAGTCTTGATGACAAGCTTGTAGTTAAACTAGGCGAAACTCGAAAAGAAAGGGGCAAAATCGAGCTCTATATTTCCTATACTGCCAAGCCGCGCAAGGGTTTTTATTTTGTTGGGCCTGACAAGTATTATCCCGAGAAGCACCAAGAGGCATGGACACAGAGTGAAACTACTGAGGCAAGGTATTGGTTCCCTTGCATCGATCACCCACGGGTCAAGTTTTCAAGCGAAATTTCAGTTATAGTCCCAATAGGATTTACAGCAATTTCAAATGGCGTATTGCTAAAGGTCGAGAAGCAGAATAAAAAGCAGATCTACCATTGGTCTGAAACAAACCCACACCCATCTTATCTTACATCAGTAGTTGTCGGCAAGTATGTTGAGATGAAGGAAGGCAAAAACTTGTATTACTATGTCCCGGCGGAAAAAAAGCAAGATGCGCTCAGATCATTTGAACATACTCCTGAAATTATTAGGTTCTATGAAGAATACCTTGGCACAAACTATCCTTATGATAAATATTCACAGGTGACAGTTCAGGATTTCGTTTATGGAGGTATGGAAAATACCAGTTGTACCACGCTAACACTGGATACACTTCATGACGAAAAAGCCCACCTTGACTTTACAAGTGATTATCTTATATCGCATGAGCTGGCACACCAATGGTTTGGTGACCTTGTCACATGCAATGATTGGCAGCATATTTGGCTCAATGAAGGATTTGCTACCTACTGTGAGGCACTCTACTGGGAGGCAAGCAAAGGCAAGGACGAGTTCCAGTATTATATGATGCAGACTGCTGACGACTATCTTGAAGAGGCCAGAACCAGATATACTAGGCCCATTGTAACAAAAGTATACAAACATCCTGACGACCTATTTGATAGACACACCTATGAAAAGGGAGGGTGCGTGCTCCACATGATGCGCCACCTCGTCGGAGACAAGTACTTTAGAAGGTCGCTTAGAACCTATTTGCAACGCTTTGCCAACGGCAATGCCGAGACCGATGATCTGCGAAAAGTGTTTGAACTTGAAACGAGTCAGAGCCTGCAGCAATTCTTTGACCAATGGATTTTTAGAGAAGGACATCCTGAGCTCAAGGTCGACTTTTATCACGATAACCATATTGTAGAGATCAAAGTCAAACAGTCACAGGCAGGTGAGCATTTTGAGTTCTCGCTTGAAGTAGAGATGGCTTTTGCAAATAGCCATAAGAAAATATATACATTCAAGGTCCAGGATAGAGAGAGTATCTTTCAAATCCCTGTTGACGATGAGATAGATTGGTTCTCTGTTGATCCAGAGTTTAAAATTTTAAAGACTATATCTGTGAAAGCACCAAAGGAGCTACTTCTCAAGCAGCTCCAAGAAGGAGATAATGTGATCAAGCGTGTGGAAGCTGCCAGAGCGCTCAGGGACAAATCATCAGATGCTGTAATTGATGCGCTGGCGGATGCTGTCCTGCACGATAAATTCTGGGGAGTATCAGCGGAAGCTGCAAAGTCGCTAGGAGCAATCAAGACAAGCTATGCTTATGAAGCGTTGAAGGACTGCCTCGCAGTCAAGCATCCAAAGGTAAGACGTGCGGTTGTAAAGGCGATAGGAGAATTCAAGAAAGAGGAGTCACTGGAACTGATTAGGCCATTGCTGCAGGCTGATGAGAGCTATTTTGTCAAGTCTGAAGCCGCGACGGCCATAGGCAAGACCAAGAGCAAGATGGCCATTGACATCTTGAAAAAGGCTACAGAAACTACCACATTTCAGAATGTCGTGGCACAAGGAGCAATAACGGGCCTTAAAGAATTTACCGGCGACAAAGAGGTTGCAGAATTTATGATTGAAAAAAGCAAATACGGAAATTACCATAGGATAAGAGAAGCTGCTACTTTTGCCCTTGGCAGATTTACAGATAACCCTGCCGTCTTTGACCACCTGAAGACTCTGCTGACTGACAAGTGGTTTAGAGTCCGTATAAATACCTGCAGAGCACTTGCAGATGCTGAACTGATAACGGCGATTCCTGATCTGACATGGGTGATAGAGAACGACCTAGACTACAGGGTAAGGAGGGTAGCTGAAGAATGTATAAACATCATAAGAGGAGCAACAAAGAAGCCAAGAGAAGTCGCACTGATGAGAGAGGAGCTTGAAAACCTCAAGTCAAAGAATCTAGAACTACTGCAAAAAGTGGATAGATTGGAGCGGGAGCTTCGCTAACTTCTCCTAACAAATTCTGCAGATAT
>JAICPK010000076.1 GCA_025929855.1 Nitrososphaera sp. | reverse complement strand
ATTGCAAGTGTAGAGCCTCTCGAAAACATTTTCATTGACAGACCCTTTGGGAAGTTAATATTGTCTGGTATTAATGCCTTCACGGCCGCCTTTGCTTCGGCGCTGCTTGAAAAGGGTATCTCCACCCCTACCGCGATGTCAGGATGTCGCCCTGGCAAATTTCGGATCATTTATCTCCGCCTTTATGCCAGCAATAAAAGCCTCAAGTACGGAAGAAGGGATGCTACAGCCTGCAGCTGCAGAATGTCCGCCCCCTATCCCATTTAATGCGTTGGAGCACTGTCGCATTATCATGCCGAGGTCTGCTTCTGATTTGCAATCCAGGCACTTCCTTGAGGAGAACTTGTAGGTTCCGTCTTTTGCGAGTGTCCGAACAAATAGTAGCCTCCCCCGTAGAGAGGGTGACGTGCTGAGTAGGGATGACGCCGCACCTAGCATCGCTTCCTCCAAAATGCCGTCTCCATTGACAAAGGTCGTCATGCCGTTGTCAGCAAGTCTCCATTTTTCGCTAAAGATCGTCGATATACTATTGCGCAGAGTCATCTTATATCTACTCACTATCTCCTCTCCTGCAGTTAATGCGGTGTTTCTATCTCCCATACAAATTGCAATACCGATTCCTGCCCTTCCTGTCCTACCGCATGCGTTTAGCATTGTTGAAAATTCCCTTGCGTCTCTTAGAAGGCTTCTCCTGTCCTCTCTTGCAAGCGTATAGACATAGCCTATAAGATCGTCCACTAAAATCTCAGATAACTTCATATCCGAACCACCAGCAAATTTGGCTACTGCCTCAACAACTGCCCTTTTTTCTTCCTCTGAAAACTCTGCCAGGACACGCCAGCGGCCATCTTTATCTTTGAGTTTTATGCCAGCGTTCTTGAGCAACAGGTAGCAGGCTTCCCTATTCCAGGTGAGGCCTTCAATATAATGTAATAAGGTGAATGCAAGTGCCTCATGGGGAGGACGCGTCTCCCTTCCAGTCACTATGATATCAAGATCGGCACTTACGAGCCCAAGCGACTGGGCTGTTTTTAGTATTTCAGCATTCAGACCAGAAAATGACCTTTTATCTCCTTGGTCTTGCCTATCGGCTATTGCTGAAATAACTGCCATGGCCGACAAGTCACGATTCTTCAAATCAAGTGCGCTCGCCACCAGGTATGCCATTCCCCCTGCCGACACTTCTCTTCCTCCATCAATGCCATATTTCCACGGATTTAGGATTTGACCACGGTCGTCTGTCAGTATCTCTTCCTCACTGATCTCATGATGGTCGATGATAGCCCACTTATCATCAAGGGTTTTTCTCAGATTCGATGCCCAACCTCCCCCTAGGTCAGTTATGACATAAAAATCGCGGCCATCAGCTTTCATATTCTCCACTAAAGTTGAATTCATTTCAGAAACTGCCCTCACAGAGTACCGGGCACTCATCCGCCTGAATGCCGTTGCCATTATACTGCCAGCACTGATCCCATCCGCATCAAGGTGTGTGATTATGGCGACCTCATTGCCGCCTTCCACACTCGTTCTCAATTTTTCACAAAAATGTTTAAGCGCATCAGTTAGCGTGTCATTCATCTAAAGTACCTTTTACTACTACTCTAGCTGCGCAATCACTGCTGCATATTTCCAGTTCTTTGGGATCTTGCCCTCTCCTTTGTAGTACTTTGACAGTCTGTGGATCTTTGACTCTATCAACTCAAGTGACCTCACGTTCCTGTGGTCGCTGTTGTGAACCCTAAGATGCTTCTGAAGGCCAAGAGCCTTTCTCACTAGCTTGTCGAGATCTTCGGGCATGTCTGACTTTATATTATTCTCAGTCAAAATGCTGGTGACACCCTTTCCCAAAACAGGCTTGACGAGCGGTATCCCATGTTCATCCCTTAACCTCAGCCCTATCTCGCTTGGGCTCAAACCTTCCTTAGCGAGCTCGACAACAAGACCTGAGATCTGATCTCTATTCTGACTAAGCCAGGGGGCAGGTCCCTTTGAAGTAGGACGGGTCGAATGAGACTTACCATGAGTGTGAACATGAATTCGTGCCATATACTTACAGTGCTCTGCGCCCGCGTGCCTTAAATGTTTCCTTATCTATGAAAAAGGCGATTTATAAGAGAAAATGCATAACTTTAAACCAACATAAAAAGTTATATATTAGAATTCGAAGAGCTTATGTAACATGATGAACAAGCCGATTATAGCGGCTCTGGCTGCATTGGCGGTATTTACTTCTGCGACGAGCGCGGCATACGCACAATATGGAGGCACCGGTGGTAGCACAGGAACGGCCTCACCAGAACAGTTACAAGAATGCGAACAGCTTGGTATACCCGTAGCGAATTGCAGTGACGTAACTATTCTAGCTAAAAAGAGACTTACTGCGGCGCAAGAAAACCCAGCTACCGGTTCTGGGACACCAATGCTGTCAACTACTTCAGGCCAACTGATAGTGTTCGTTGGAGTTTTGGGTGCAATCTTTGGCGGAGTTGCTGCAGCATTCTTCCTCAGAGGCAGAGGCGCAAAGCCTGTAAAAACATAGACTCCCTCTTTTTTTGTTTCATTTTAAGCATTGTAGCCCATATGCTAATCGGCCTAACGGGTTATATCCTGAGCCAAGAAAGGTTTTAGATTCTCCTGATATCTGCTAACCTCAGCAGTATGTTGTTAGATTAGGGCTCTCATGCGGAAACAGACAAGTATATATATTTGGAATTTTTTGCATAGAGTTAATGTGGTATCAACAACTATTTGCGCAGATAGGTCCGGCGTACGACCCGCTGTTCTATGATGTCATGGTATACATATTCGGAACCATGCTGTTCGCAGTATTCCTGTTGGGAGTCATCGCCTTTTGGCTCAGAAGAAAGGGACTTGGCGGTGGAGCAGCGAAAGAAAAGTGGGCTCAGGAGTTGGAAAGGTACTTTGAGCGCGAGCAGATCGGCTTGATTCCAGACGAAAAACATCACTGGTAGAGGAATTGGCTGGGGCTACGACCCCAATACATTATTTTATTCTTATGATATAACTTGACAAATACGCTTACATAATTATCAGATTATTGTTCTTATGTACAATTGAGCGTCGTTATTGCATTCCCGGCAGCTTTTACCGACGAGCGGGCACTTGCTCACGCTATCCAAAGGGTTGCAACTGGAACCATTGGCGTTAGGCTTGAATACAACTGTATAATATGTGAGGAGGCAAGAGATGTTGTTGAGCTTGCTTCACAGCTTTCAACCATGCTTGGAGTTGGAAGTGTTGCAATAGCCAACAAAGTATCAACCAACTTTTCCGATCTAACAGCTGCAATAGTGGAAGTTGGCAGTAAAATCATTAATCCTGGCGAGAGGTTTTATGTCAAAGTTATCATACAGCCCGTCGCCAAATGTGAATATGTTAGCAGGGATATTGAGTTCGCTGCTTCAAGCACACTTGCAGGAAGATTAGCATCGATAAAGGCCCTGCCTGCCAAAACCGAGAAGGACGCCAGTCGACTCATTCTAACCGTCATAGGAAAGAAGTCTGCGTACGTGTGTATCCAACTAATGACTGCCCCTGGGGGGCTCATCGCTGGCTCACAGGGCAGAGTCTTGAGCAGTATCCATGACTCTCTATCCTTTCTCTCATGCCTGACCGCCGCTAAAGCAGGATTTGACTGTACTCGTATCGTATTGCCGTATGTCGACAAAAGCGAGCTTGAAATTAACGCCAAGCTTGTACAGCTCTTTGCCGCAAGAATAGGAAGAAAAAAACAAACAATCTTGGCAATTCCAATCAATGTGCCTGCAAAAGGCGTAGTATCAATATTACTTAAGGAAAAAATCATTTCAAAGATTCTAATGCAATGTCAAAACAACAGAATAGTTTTCCCTCTCACTGCTGCGGTTCATCCAATTTGGTTCATAGAATCTATCATTCAAGAAACTGTGTCTGCAGGAAAGACGCCTTTTGCGCCATTACTATTTCTATCAAATGAGCTTGGCAGGTATGCAAAAGAGGCTGGAATAGAGCTGAATGTTTCAGCCGTCAAAGTTGCAAAAGACAAGCTTCGGGGGTACGGAAATGCTGTTGATTCTGAAGCGAGGCTAGCAATTAAGCATACAAAGAGGCTGGAGTTAAATATAGGACCTAACTATTTTCACGACGTTATCGATTCCATTTAGTCTTTCAGCTAGTCTCTGAAGTTCAGTTGCTTTCTTATTGTAATGAGAGTCGCCAAGTACTTTTTCTATAGCGTCGGCCAGTTGGTCTGATCTCAACCGCTTTGGATGCAGCATTGCTCCTGCTCCAAGCTCCTCCATCTTGGCGCAGTTGCCTAACTGCTCGCCATGATTCTCGATAGGTACAGTAACAACGGGCTTGCCGAACTGGATTGCCTGTGACAGTGCGACGTGACCGCCTCTTAAAACGAGAAGGTCACTTGCGGCAAATATCTCATCACGCACAGGGCACCATTCATAATACCAGCTTAATCTTCCTATCCTCCTTGGATAGCTTATGCCACCGGGTTTCCCTGCTGAGATGACAAACTGTATTTTGGGATCCAGTCTTTTAGCTGTTTCGACCGCAACTTTAAGGAGTGCTGGCCGTGTCTGGACAGGGCCGCTTATGTGTACAAAGACTAGTGGCCTGCTCCTGTCAAGGCCCAGCATATTGGTTGTTTTGATCACCTGTTCTCTGTTTGTCTGAGGTCTTGGCGAAGCAAATCCGACATATTCGAGCTTTCGTGACGCTGAGCCTATATGCCATACATTGTGGGCAGAAAGCGTATAAGGTGGCGGGAGATCTGGGACCAAGACTCTTTCAGCCATCGCCCACATTGAGCCCAAAAATTCAGCTACGAGATTTTCAAAAATGCGTGAAGCCACAAGATCACGGAGGCGAGGCGAGAGCAGTAGCTTTATCTGGTTCAACACCACAACGGAAGGAACCTTTAGCAGTCTGGCCGCCATGAGGGGCGACAACCTGCTGTCTGAAACAACGATATCTGGAT
>JAICPK010000067.1 GCA_025929855.1 Nitrososphaera sp. | reverse complement strand
GCACCTCTTGTTGTTTTCGCTGTTGTTGTTGTTGTTGTTGTTCACTTTCTTGCCCTGCGATATTGTTGAATATAGCAACTCCATTTCTGTTTTGATTCATTATCTCAATTGTCTTGGAGAGCTTGTTCATCGCATATTGTGAAGAAGGTTCAGTCTGTGTTACCAAATATCTGCCCTCTGGTAAACCAGAAATTTCTACAATGCCTGCTGCATTATTTTCATCAGCACTACTGCCATCATGAACCGTGTAATTGACAAAATTTCCAAAAGGATCTGGTGAAATGACATATCTAGATTGATTAGTAAGCGAGCTGTCGGAAATAGAAATTATTGTAAGTTTTCCTGTATCAGAACTGTTTGTAGCAAAAATTGTCAATAGATTCTGACTTTGCAGCACCAAGAAAACCGCAGATATAGTGGCGGCTGCTGCGACTACTGACGCTATCACAGCTAACCTGTGGCCTGACACGCTTGTCTATCATCAAGACTTATGAGATAATTAAATCATTGGAGAGAGAATATGACACCAAAAAACTTTTTGTTCTTAAGAATTAAATATACACAGCAAGAAAACACTCGTGTGCAATCAGGCAGTCAAAAAGTTTCACGTTTTGCTTTTGCTGCATCTCTTGCAGTATTATCGATAATTGTAGCGACATTGTCTAATCAGGAGGCTTTTGGAGACGGCCTGACCTCTGAGACATTTAGCGCAACACTTGGCGAAAGAAATGCCGAGTTGCTAGTACAAGTGAATCCCCCTATACTTACAGATGCAAGCAGAAATGATGCATACATACTCTTTAGGCTATATGATGCAAATAACAACCAGACGATCCAGTATACAACTTTTTTCATTACCGTAGAAAAAGGAGTAGGAGAAGATGCAGTTCCTATAATGCCTCCCACTCTCTTTCACACAGAAAGCGGCCTGCTCAGGCTGAAAGTGCAGCCTGCAGAAGGCGACCTGAGGATCTTTGGGACGCAGGAGCAATTTCTTAACGCCTGGGTTGCAGATCCTGGCGGAACAGTGAACATCCAAGGCCCTCTCTTCCTAGAAGGCGGCATATATCACCTTAGGGTAGAGATATTTGGTGTTGATAATATACGCAACATATTTGCAGATGAGAATATTCCCAAGTTTGATTCATGGCTCAGTGTAGGAGATGTTTTTACTCAAAATATCGATTATCAGGGTCAGGCTTACAACACTACCATAATATCGTATTATGATAGAGTACGTGACTTTAGCTTTGATGGCAACAATCAGCAGTTCACATGGTCTATGCCGTTTGATTGGAATGCCTCAAGAATAGAAGAAACGAACATCTTTGTACATGAGGAAGTGAAAATTCCAAAATCTCTTGCAGGAATAGGAGATACTACTTCATTTACTGCTACGGTGAATGGCAATCCGATATCCGGACGGATGCTTGCAGTTGATCCCTATTCCTCGCAGCAGGAGCTTACTCTCCACTATTTGATCAACAAAAATGACATTATCAGTATGGCCAGCCAGAGCTCTCAAGGGGATTCTGATATGGTATTTACTCTTGCACCAGCTACTGGCCAGGTCGCGCAGACAACAGGGGAAATACTCACAGATACAGGAAACATCAATGTGATACTTGAATGGGCTCCAGACCAGCTAAACGCAAATGCAGAATCAACGCTGACTTTGATTTTCCTTGACGGTTTCTCTGGAGAAAGAATAGCAGATGACGTAAACTACAACCTGCGTGTTTTGGATAATAATGGCAGTCAAGTCTACAGTCAGACAGGCTTAGTTGCAGAGGGCGGAACTGGCATACAGACAATTGATTTTCCGGCAAACGAGAATTACCGTGTGGAGGTCGAAGTCACAGCCATTGCAAGAGATGGGCAGTCAATAGACCAGACAAGAAACGGTATTGCAAGAGGTACAGTCGTTGTGCCAGAGTTTCAGCCTGGCTCACTTGCTACAGCAGCTGCCGTTACAGGTATCAGTGCTGCAATGATAATTTTGCTGCGGAGGTTTGTAAAAATAGTGCCGGGCTTGGGTCTCTAATGAACATCTTTTATGATAACCTATCAGAGAAACTGTATAGAGAAATGCCTGAAACCTTTGTTGCTACTAACAAGGTAATGCTCAATATAGAGCAGTTCCATGCAGGACAGAGCTACGTCACAGCTAAAGTTGAGAATAGGTATGGTGACACCGTAAAGATAAACATTCAAGGTGGGACCGAGGGCATCGAACTACAGGAGACTCTATTCAATCTCAAGGGGAGATGGCCACGATTTGCATACGTTATGACCACGATCAAAGATACAGGTGAGACGCTCGTACGTAAGCTGCCGGTGAAGGGTGTCAAAGACTGGCTTTTAGTATATGAAGACGATTTCTTTTTGCTAGCGGTAAAGGATGCTTATGATGAGTTGGACATTAGGGTCATTGATTAAGAAGAATAGTCTGGCGAAGCGCAGAGTTTCTCACCTGCTGCACTCCAACCAGACCGTTTGTTCCCCATCGGTTTGGTCGATGTAAAAATAGTATGGCATATTAAGGATTTAAATGTGATGATTATTGCAATCATTTCGCTTAGGATTTTGCCAATTTCGGAGGTCAGACGGGCCCGCCCGCGAGAGCATTAGTAAGCATAATACTATAATTTCTAATTGCTGCCTGTTGGATTGTCACAACATCGCTAGACGATGCTAGATGTGAAGAAAAAAAGATAATTGAGAGAATTGAGAGGTATTGGCCACATAAGAGAACATTTAAGATGTGTTTAAGGTAAGGCAGAACTTTTAATTTGATTTCGGCTGCAGAGCCATTATAAGCGCTAGGAGACACTCTGATGGTGCGGCTTATCAAAACCAGCACCATAGAGAAGAGAGAAAAACTTGTGCAAAGATATTCTCACAGAATTTTTGCTCAAATAAATTGATATGTATAGATCAAATAATCTTTCCAGAAATACCTTTAAATGACTATCAGCATTAGTGCAATCCAGTAATGCCAGTTGTAGGTATTGATGATCTTGCTATCTATATACCCAAGCTTTACATCGGTTACAAGGATTTTGCCGAGGCAAGAGGTATGGACCCACTCAAACTCGAGTATGGTATAGGAATTAAGAAGATGGCTATTGCTGACACTAACCAAGATTCTGCTTGCATGGCTGCAAACGCCTGTATGAAGTTGATGCAGAAGAATCGACTTCATCCCGAGGACATTGGAAGGCTTTACGTCGCAACTGAATCATCACTGGACGAATCAAAGGCAATGAACTCATTTGTTATTGGAATGTTAGAACAGATATACGGCGAGGGCTCATTTGAACACGCCGGCGGTATTGAATGTAAATTTGCCTGCGTAAGTGGATCTTATGCACTATACGACAATGCAAACTGGATAAGGGCAGATGAAAACGACGGCAAGGCTGCCATCGTTGTAGTAAGTGACATAGCAAAGTATGATATTGGTTCTACCGGAGAATACACTCAAGGTGCAGGCGCAGTTGCTCTGTTGGTAAAAGAGAATCCGAGGCTTTTAGCGTTTGATCCAAAAGTTCCTTCGACAACGATCAGGAACGAATACGACTTTTATCGTCCGTTTGGCAAAGAGACTCCTCTCGTGAACGGCAGCTACTCAAATTTGCTATACCTGATATCGGTTAGAAAGGCATTTGATGCATACAAGGAAAAGGCTATTAAGACTGGGCTTATCAAGCTCGAGGACGGCGAATCGATAACTGATCACATTGATTTTTTCGCAGTTCACCTTCCATACAGGAAGATGGGGGAGAAGGCACTTGCCTACCTGCTAAGACACGAGTGGCGACATCTCCCAAGGTGGAATTATGTTATCAAAGAGGTGGGGATGCAGGAGCCCCAGCCAAAGGACCCTCGTGGAACAATTGAGTCAATTCTTGCTGACACTGAATTCATGAAGGCTGACGAGCAATTCAGGCGAGCTTTCATGCAGACATCATTTTACAACGAGGTATACGAGAAAAAAATGGCTAGCTCGCTTGAAGCATCTGCAATCATTGGTAATCTGTATACTGCTTCCATGTATATGGGTCTACGAAGTATGTTAGAGTTTGAGTTCAAGAAAGGGATAGATCTCGAAGAAAAGCGGGTTGGCTTTGGATCTTACGGTAGCGGTAGTAGTGCAATGGTCTTTAGCGGAATAGTACAGTCACAATACAAGGAAATAGTAAGTAAGATGGACTTGGATGCAGAGATCGGCCCAAGACAAAAACTCACGATGGAAGAGTACGAGAGGCTTCACAGGAATCAACGCGAGTTTAATGACTCAATTATCCAAGCCCACAAAGAGTTTGTGCTTGTCAAGGTAGGTGGCAATACTGCCGACAAGGCAGGGCTAAGAGAGTACAACTTTGTAACCTAGATAACTGGCTATCTATCTAGCTAACTACCTTGAACTCTATCCCTTTTTGTTTCAGAAATTCTACCAATCGGTGAGCGTGTTTTTCGTTTTCCAGCTCAAGACTTAGGTATACGCCAGCAGTTCCAGCAGGGATGTGAGCGCTCAGCCTGTCATGCTCGACTTCGACTATATTGACGCTAAGCTCTGCGATGCCATCTACTACGCCTTTAAGTGCACCAGGCTTATCTGGCAGTAAGATAAAAATTTTAAGCAATCTGCCCATCTGCATCAGGCCCTTTGCCACGACTTGGCCCAAGAGATACATGTCCACATTTCCTCCTGATATGATAGTGGCGACCTTGTCCTTCCTGCTCCCTGGATAGCAGCTGCCGCCATTTGATAGAAGGTAAGCGAGGCTGGCTACCCCTGCCGGTTCGGCCACCAATTTGGCGCGCTCCATCATGAGAAACATTGTCTTTACTATCGATGTGTCATCAACTAGGACGATATCTTCTATGTATTTGCTAAGTATTTCGTGCGTAAGCTCGCCTGGCTGTTTGACTGCGATGCCATCTGCAATGCTATATCCACGCTTTGTACGCTGAAGTGAGCCCTTAGCAAGCGATTCTTTCATGGCAGGAAATGCCTTTGACTCGACGCCTATTATCTTGACATCTGGCTTTTTAGATTTGACTGCAATTGCGACGCCAGCAGCAAGGCCTCCTCCGCCTACAGGCAGGTATATTCTATCAACATCTGGGAGATCTTCGAGAAGCTCAAGGCCGATTGTGCCTTGGCCTGCAATGATATCGGCATCGTCAAAAGCATGAATTATGGTCTTGCCCTCTGCCTTAGCAATCTCTTGTGTAGCCTCCCATGACTCATCATAGTTTGCGCCACGCCGGATTACTTTGGCGCCATAAGACCTTGTAGCTGCAACTTTGGCCGGCGATGCGTTCTCCGGCATGACAATTGTGCATGGGATCTTTTTTATCATAGCAGCATATGCCACCCCCTGGGCATGGTTGCCGGCGGACGCTGCAATTACTCCGTAACCTGACTGCTTGTCAGAGAGCCTGCTGATTTTGACAAAGGCGCCCCGGGCTTTGAAAGAGCCTGTCACTTGCAGGCATTCTAGCTTGAGAAATAAGTTTGTCCCCGCAAGACCTGAGAAGGT
>JAICPK010000123.1 GCA_025929855.1 Nitrososphaera sp. | reverse complement strand
TCAGGGTAAAAGTAGTTCTTGCGGTAGAATGCTATTTCATCTGGGAGCTTGCAGCCAAGCGCAAGAGTGATCATTGCGGCAAACTCAACAGTCTTTTGGTTCAAAAGCGGTAATGTTCCCGGTAACCCCACACATATAGGGCAGATGTTTGAGTTTGGAGCTTTTCCCCTGTAGTCCGAACTGCATCTGCAGAATAACTTGCTCTTGGCGCCTGTGAGCTGACAATGAATTTCAAGTCCTATCTTTGTAGTAGTGGTAGTCATTACAGCTCAGGGCTCCTTTGCACTTTTGCAGATTGCTCAAACAAATATGCTACATCAAGCATAGTCTGTTCGGCAAATTGGTCTGCCATTATCTGCAAGCCCACAGGCAAACCATCCACAAAACCGGCAGGAACCGATATTGCAGGTATGCCAGTGAGGTTTGCTACAACTGTGTCAATGTCGACAAGATACATCTTGAGTGGGTCGTCTATTTTTTCGCCTATTTTGAAGGGAAGTATCGGCATGGTAGGTCCTATCAAGACATCATACTTCTTGAAAAGGGTCTCCATCTCCCGCTTTAGAAGCGAGCGCACCTGGTGCGCCTTCAGATAATACTTACCGTAATATCCTGAAGAAAGCACATACGATCCAACAATTATCCTCCTCTTTGCCTCATCCCCAAAGTTGCTGCGCGCCCTAGCAAAATAGCTGTTCCATTCGTACCCTTCGGGGTTCATATCAAAGCCGTAGCGGATGTTATCGTAACGTGCGAGATTGCTACTTGCTTCTGCGGATGCGATCGTATAGTAGGAGGCAAGCGCATACTGGACTAACGGAAGAGACACTTCTTCGCACTCGCAGTCCTGCTTCTCCAGTGTGTCTGCGGCTTTGTAGATCATCTTGGATACTCCAGGCTCTGCACCTTCAGTGAATTCCCTGATAAGACCTACACGTAATCCTTTTCTTTCTTGTAGTGAATATGTAGGTTTGCTGCTATTGGTCGTGGTGTGATCGTTTTCATCGAACCCAGCAATCACATTTAGAATCGAAACTACGTCGGATACTGTTCTACCAACGGGTCCTATCTGTTCTAGGCTATTTGCATAGGAAACAAGCCCAAATCTGCTCACAAGGCCGTATGTGGGCTTGAGTCCGACTACTGAGCAAAAACTGGCAGGACATCTTACTGAGCCTCCGGTGTCTGAACCAAGCGATGCAGCACATTCAAGGGCAGCCACGCTTGCTGTGCTCCCCCCTGACGAGCCACCCGAGACCCTGCTTATATCCCATGGGTTTCTAGTGGGGCCATGTCGGCTAAACTCTGTAGTAGAACCCATTGCAAACTCATCAAGGTTTGCCTTGCCAATTATAATTGCACCGGCAGTCATCAGTTGCTTGATCACTGTTGCATCGTATGCAGGGACATAACTTTCAAGCATCTTTGAGGCACATGTAGTTTTCATCCCTCTTGTGCAAATATTGTCCTTGATACTCAATGCGACTCCTGCAAGCGGGCCACTTTGCTCGCCGTCTCTGATCTTTTTATCCAACCTGCGCGCTCTATCCAGCGCTTCTTCCTTGTTGAGTATGAGAAAGGCGTTTACCTTGGGTTCTACCTTTTCGATTCTTTCAAAGAGTTGGAAGATATATTCCTCCGCAGAAAATTCCTTGTTTTTGATGCCTGGGACTACCTGCGCGGCGTCAAGGGTATGGAGCGACAATTCAGACCATCTTTGGTCCCTTCACAAAGCCGTCCTTCCTGTATCCTGTTCCAAGCACAGCATCTTCGAAATTCTCCGGAGTATCTTTCCGAAGTTCTGAAAATTTCTTTTTCATGGCTATTGGTTTGACCTGCTCAAGTGGTATTGTGTCCAGCTTGTTCAAGTAGTTGATTATATCTTCTATCTGTGTGGTATAGCGCTGTAGCTCTGCATCTGAAATCTCGAGCTTTGCAAGCCACCCAAGATGCTTTACTTCTTCTCTTGTAACTACCATATTATTATCATGGCGCCAGCCTATCTATGTCTCTTGGATAAAGTGTGACGTCTCGGATATTTTCGACTTTTGTTAATGCCATTATGAGTCGCTCAAGGCCAAGACCAAAGCCAGCATGAGGTGGAACTCCGTAATCAAATACCCGTAGATGGTAGTCAAACGCTTCAGGCTTCAGACCCTGCTTTGCCATGCGCTCCACCAGCTGATCTTTGTGGTTTATTCTGGTGCTGCCTGATGAAACTTCAAGTCCTTCACACATTAAGTCAAATGACTCGCATATCCTGTTGTCTGCAGCGCTTGGCTTGATATAGAACGGCTTGGTCGAAGTTGGCCAGTCAATTATGAAGTAAAATCCATTGAGGTGTTCATGCAGCAGTATGCTCTTCATAATCTGTGGCGAAATGTCGTCTCCCCACTGTATGCGCTCGCCAGCCTTCTGCAGTCTATCGATGATGTCAGAATAATTATACTTTGAAAACGGTAGCTCCATGGATGGTAGTTGAAGTTGTAAATACTCCAGATCATCTTGATTCTTTTCCTTTAGTGTATCTACAATCTTTAATATCATCCTCTCAAGCAGCGACATGATATCATTATAGTCAACAAATGCACGCTCGACATCGATTGAAATTGCCTCTGATAAATGTCTGTTGGTGCGGGAAGGCTCTGCACGAAAAATGGGTCCTATCTCAAATACGCTTTCAAATGCCATTGTTAACTGTTCTTTGTATAGCTGAGGGCTCTGCGCAAGGAACGCTTCTCTGTCATAATAGAATATCGGAAAAAGTGCTGCACCTCCTTCTGTTGCAGTAGCTATCATCTTAGGCGTATTCACTTCAATAAATTTCTGCTCTGAGAGGAATAACCTGACTGAATTGAGCACGGTCTGACGTATCCGAAATATCGATCCAAGATAATTTCTCCGCAGATCTACTGCACGAAGATCAAGCCTAGTATCAAGGCCTACAGTTGACATCCTGCTCTGAACAAGGAAAGGAGCCGCCTTTCTTGCCATTGAAAATACCCTGATCTCAATTGGCACTATTTCAGCCCCATTTGGAACCTTTTCCTGCGGCCTCACCTTGCCGCGCACACCAATAGAACTGTGCTCCTTGACCTCTTTGGCCAGATGGAAAAGTGAATCACTGCATTCACGCTTCTTTACTGTAATCTGGATTTCACCGTACATATCCCTTAATATGATAAACTGTATGTTGCCGTGATCTCTTATACTGGCAACCCAGCCCATGATAATCACTTCGCCGTCGCCTCCTATAGAGAGGGCTATTTCCTTGGAATAGTGAGTTCTTCGCCAATTTCTAAGATCTTCTTCCTGCAGCAACTCGTCCAATTAAACAGGGGTATAT